>JAFREV010000114.1 GCA_017434685.1 Mogibacterium sp. | reverse complement strand
TTTTTGATACTTTGTCTATTAAAATATAGCCTGCGTCAATAATCACACAGATTATCCAAGATGCCACCTCTGCGATCGGCAGAACATCTCCTTTCAAGCTCTTATATAGCAGGTACGCAATCAATATTCTGACAACAAGCCCGATGATTGATGCAGCGGATGTTATAACGGTGTGTTTAGCCCCGTTCAGGTATCCGTGCAGGACAAACTGCATGCCGAACACCCAGTAAAACGGGAGGCACAGACTCAGATATCTGTATCCGTATGCCGTCGCTTCAGTTTCGAGACCAAAGAGCCCGAGCAAAGAGTAACCGAATCTCCAAAGCACGACAGTTAAGACCAGGGAAAATGCAAGCGATGTCAGTATGCCGTATTTAAGTGAGTTTCTTGCTCTTTCCTCATGTCCGGCTCCCAGGTTCTGTCCGGTAAAAACGGAAACAGCCGTACCGAGTCCCAGGAGCGGAGCAATCAGAATCGAGTCAATTTTAAAAGTTGCTACAACACCTATTACGACGATGGCTCCCAGGATGTTTGTGATATTCTGCATCAACACCATACCACCGGAATGAACCACTGACTGTATCAACTGAGGAAAGCCGAGTTTTATGCTCTCTGCAATATTTGCTATCGCTGTTTCATCCGCAACCTTCTCATCCTCGGATGACGAATGCGTTTCTTTTCTTTTATTATCCAACTTTAAATACAGATATACTGCAGACATTGCTTCCGCTGAAGCAGTTGCAATTGCTGCCCCGCCAATACCCATATGAAGCATTACAACGAACAGCAGATCCAGTCCTATGTTTACAACACTTGAAACAGCAATGCCTCCAAGCGGGTGTTTGCTGTCCCCCATTCCTCTCAGGATTCCCGCCTGTACGTTATACATTGCAACAAACGGAACCCCTGCGAAACAAATTCTCATGTACAGCAAGGCTCCTTCTCTAAGATCTTCCGGGGTGTGAAGAATCTTCAGTATCTGTGGTGCAAGCAATATTACAACCAATGCAATAGCAAGTGAGAGTCCGACGACTATTATTCTTATGTCTGTTATCAGCCTGTCGACTTCCGCATAACGTTTAGCTCCGTAGAGATGCGACACGATTATTGCACAGCCTCCGCCGAGTGCTATTTGTATCAGAGACCCTACATCTATTAGCGATCCTACACTTCCGACCGCGCCGAGGGCTGTCTCATCTATGAAGTTTCCCAGAATGATCCCGTCCACCAGGGAATATGATTGCTGCAGCAAACCGGCGAGAACGAGAGGCATCAAAAAAACAAGAAAAGAAGGCAGCAGCCTTCCTTCTGTTGCACTATACTTATTAATCTCCGAATTCTTGCCTGTGCTCACTTACCTTCTTTCTCTCTTTATATTATTTAGCCTTTTTTCGGCCGACTTTGAAGATTACCAAGTCGAGTATCACGAGGTAGAGAGCGGCAAGTCCGAGTGTTGCAAAACACATGGCCGAACTCTTGGTCGCGAGCCCCACGAGGATGAGCACCGGTGCTCCGAGCAGGATACCGAAACTGGATCCGACTACCAGGTTGCCTGCTGCAGGGCTTGAAAGTTTAGGGTCTATCTCACGAAGCAGCAATACGCCTGAGCTGATCGTTCCGGTCATCATGCCGTACATAGAGAGCAGTCCCTCGTAATAGTACTCAGGATATACAGCCTTGCACACCCACTTGAGATGGTACCAAGTGACTATAGTGCCGAGCGTTACCATGAGAACAAACGGCAGCACGAGTCCGCGTATATCCTCTATGTCTATGCTTGCTATACCGGCAACTATCATGATGTCGAAAAATGCACCCGAAAGTCTTCCGAGCAGGTAATTATCCTGATAAGGCCTTCTCGCGCCTTTCTCCCTCAGTTTCTCAAGTATGACCCTGAGCAATATAGCAAGCGCGGAGCCTATGATGAAATTGAAGCCCCAGAGCAGCGTGTTGACCGTGCCCGCAAGCCCTTCGCTCAGAGCTGCGATCCCGCTTGTCAGTCCTCTGGTAACCGCATATGTAATCACATATACGACCACTATCATCGCAAGCTGCACGCTGAGCTTGTCCACGGATTCGGATGCCTCAGCCTCATAATCGCCCTCGATATAGTCGCTCGAAAGCGGGCTCTTTCCCGTATGTTCAGCAATTTTTATCTTTCCGCTCTTTTTCAGAACATTCAGGATAATAACGCCTACCACGCAGGCCACGATATATCCCGCAGCCGCTATTGCAAGGCCGAAACTGTGTCCGCCCTCAAAACCGAGCGCCTGATAGCTCGACCCCACGTTATTGGCCTGTCCCGGGCCCTGTCCGAATCCCATCGGAAGCAGAAGCCCCGCAGCCCTGAACATGTCCGGCATCACCGTAAGTGCGAGCCCGATTGTTATAATAAGACCCGTAACTCCCTGTATCATATACGAGCTTACGATGACGGCTCCCGATCTGAATCCGACCTTGCTTTCATCTCCCGCCTCTCTTTTCTGAGGCGTCCTCAGGCTCATCGCAATAAAGCCAAGCGCTATGCCGTGGTAGGTCAGTCCTTCCATGAAGTTCTGATCGATACTGATAATTCCGATTTCCTTGGCCAGGAGAAGCACAAAGCCTCCGAGAACCGCGACCGGAATCATGCTCTTTCTGATAAAAGCAACATTCCTTCTGGCGAAGTTGGCGAGAAGAATCACGGTCGCAATATATCCTAACTGGATAATTACATTCCATAGTTGGTGGTTAGCTGCTGAATAATCCAAAACTCATATCCTTTCTATTCAGATCCGTCGCTTGTATCCGGACGGCTGTCTCTTTTGTTCAAATTGAAAGCCTGCATGTATTTTCTGAGATTGGCCGCATCCGACCTTATCTCGAAATAGTCTCTGTCTATGCTGAACAGCAGTCTGTTGGCCTGTACCATGGTCATGCTGTCAACCTTATCCAAAGTGGTGCTCTCTATATCGACTGCCAGAACAATGCTCCCTTCTCTGCACTCAAGAGAGAGTCTGCCCTTTGCTGTTTCATTTTCATTATGGTATTTATCGATGACGTAGAGGTGTGTATCTTCATCGGCAAATATCTCATCTCCGTCCTTCGCCTCTTTTATGGCTTTTGCGATCGTCTCTTCATCGAGCTTCTCCCATTCGACGATGGTCTCTACAGGCTCCGCCGGCTCGAAGAAACCGGACTCGCTGAATCGCGTCCTGAAGCCGCAGCTGCACTTGATCTCGTCACCCTCGGTGCTGAGGCTTCCTATGTTTCCGCAGGACGGGCATGAGCAAACCGCTCTTTCCAGGCCTTTAGCAAGCCCGCCTTTTTTGCAGACATAGCGGTTCGGCTCTTGCTGTTCTTTCTGCCATTTCCATATGTCGAAGTAGAGATCGCGGGCTATTGCCTCCTCTATCGCCTCCGAAGTCATATTCGCAAGCATCTCCGGAGTATAGATGTTTACAACCTTTCCGTTTACTTTGCCGCGCCTCAGGTTCTTGGCCCACCTCGGGCGGAGCAGATAGCTTCCTTCTATCCTGAATGTGATAAGAGCAGCACCGCTCTTCTTAACGAGCTTTCCGTTGCCGGGCTTGATGTCCATCGTGATGCCGTTCCAGGTCTGTTCGCCCTCGACAGCGATATATACATCTTCTCTTATGGCGAGTTTCTCGAGTATCCGAATTGCCGTACGGCTTGCTTTTCCGCCTTTTTTATGCGGTATGATGCTCACATATCTGTTGAGCAGACTTCCCCACGGCCTAACCCTGAGTATGTGCTCGCTCGTCACGTAGGAGAGAGTTCTGTACCACAGCGGTTCGGATACGAAGAGGAAGTCGTATACAGATGCGTGATTCGTCGCAATGATTGCAGGCTCGAGGTCCTTGTTCGGAAGTTGTCCGTCGAAGGTGAACTCCGTATTGCTCTTGAGCCATCTCCTTACAGGAAAAGCGACGGCATTCTTAAATCTCAAATGCCGTCCTTTTTCCATAACTTTTCTTACCGTCAATGCATTGTCGTTTGCCTTTTGCTTCAACCCACACTTCCTTTCGCAGGGCATTTACGCGATATCCCTCAGGTTCAGTTTCTTGACCTTGTTGAAGATTACGCTGTTGATGAGTATCGCAAAGATCGCTTCAAGTGCCACCGCTATTATCCATGCTATCGGATGGAAGGATTTGACGAACTCAAGATCAGGTTGCTGAAGCAATCCTATTACAGGCGGTGTGAGTATCGCACCGAGTACAACGCCCAGCACAAGTCCCGCGCCTGTTGTAAATACCGTCTCTTTTGAAAGATAGCCCTTGGCCTGTTTGACGCTGAACCCGTTGACCCTCATTACCGAAAGTTCCGTCTTCCTGCGAGTCAGGAAGATGTTGGACAGGTTGGTGAGTATCATGAAGGATATCAATATGGCCATGCCCGTAATCAGTATTACTATAATGTTGTATAGTTTTGCTACAGATGCAAATCTCGTCTTGAAGTCATCCTTTTCAGTGAAGCTTATTTCGTCAGTTACCGCGAGAAGGTCCTTTTTAAGTTTATCTTCGTCTGCGCCGTCCAGTATGATAAAGAAACTGTTCTCTTCGTGTTTCTTACCGAATATGGCTTTGTATGCGGAAGGCGAAGCTATGACCGTACGACCTACATAATTGACAAAGTAGCCCTTGATCTCGGCGTTGTTTTCCTTGAGCGAGTTATCGAGTATAGGCAGTTTATCGCCTATATCCATCTTGTAGCTTTCGTTCATTCTCTTTTGAATCAGAACTCCGCTCTCAGGAACCGCAACAGGCTCCTTGGTCTTCGGATCGGTGATTGCATAGAACTCTCCGATCTTTTGAGGATCTGCACAAATCAGCTGCAGTCCGTCGATTCTTCCGTCCCACTTATACAGCATCGTCTTGCTCGCAGCCGGCAGATACTTAACACCCTCCGATGCGAGTACCGAATTCAGTTTCTTTTCCTGCTCTTCTGTGACATTGCTGTTCATCGTGACTTTGAGATCGTATTTGTTAACATCGCTGATCTGCTTATCGGTCATGCCGTCATAAGCGAGCTTCATGGAGATTCCCATTCCGATCAGCATGCAGCTGAATGCGATGATGGCGATTGTAACGAATACCCTGGCCTTATCCTCTGCCATATTTCTCATGATAAGTCTCGAGTACAGAGTTCCTGCTCTCGATGCTTCTTTCTTCTTTTTGCCTTTTTCCTTCTTGAGAACCTCACCCTTCATAAGAACGGATGCAGGGCTCTTGAGAATGTCTCCGCAGGCGATAATCGATGCAATTATCGTTACCAGCAGTATTGCAAGTGCGGCAAGGGCGGTGATGCCCGGCGTGAATACGCTCTTTGCAGGGCCTATCTGGTACATACCGGATTCTGCATATTTAACCTGCACTATGCCGGACAGTACATATCCGAGCGTAGCGGCAAGTACGCTTCCGACAACAGCAGCCGAAGCGCCGAAAGTCAGATATTTGCCGAGTATCTCTCCCTTATGGAAGCCGAACGCCTTGGATGTTCCGACGAGTTTCTTCTGTTCATCTATGATGATAATAAGAGTCGACAGACATACTATGGCGGTTACTATCATAAAGAGAATTCCGAAAACATTGCCCGCGCTCGTGATTGCGGCGAGATTGGATCTCGCATCCACATATCCCGAATTCGCCCTTCTGTCGAGGGTGATCCATCTGCAAGGTTCCATGTTCTCAACTTCAGCTCTGGCCTCAGCGAGCTTCTTCTCTGCCTCTTCTTTGTTCTCTTCGAGCAACAGTTTCGCTTCCTCGAGCTTGCTCTCGTACTTGGCCTTTTCCGCGTAGTATCTCGACCATCCCGCATTTATCATTTTTTGATATTTGCGTTCCTCGGCGGCAAGTTTCTTTTTTGCATCCTGTACTTCTTTATCTTTTTTGTCCAGAAGTGCTACATATTTCGGCCTGTTTTTCTCATACTTATTGATATACTTATCTAATTCATCAAGTTTATCTAACCAATCCTGAGCGGCCTTAATGCTTTTTTCTAGTTCTTTTATAAAGGCCTCTGCTTCCTTGCCGTATTTGTCTGCATTGATAACCTTGTCCGCCAGATCCACCAACTTATCCACGTCAATGCTCGCTAAAGTCTTGACCACGCCGGTGAGATCTACTTTGCCTTCCGTGATCTCCTTTATCGCTTCGGCTATCTTCATTATTTCCGGCTTTTTAAAGAACTCTACGACTTTTCTTATCGTTTCTTGCTTTTCGATTACAAGCTTAGCCAAGTCCTTAAGTTTTTCCAGTTTTTTCTCAAGATCCTTGATTTTGTTTATTTCATCAAGCATTTTCTGCCAGCCGGCAATCGTTTTGCGGTATTCCTCGATTTCCTTCGTATATTGCTTGCGAAGTTTATCTCTTTCTTTCTTTACTTTCGGAAGAAGTTTGTCCGCCTTTTCAATCCAGCCCCTGTATTTCTTAATCTCTGCTTCCCCGTCACGGATCTGCTTTCTGTATTTCGCGACAGTCTTATTGAGTTTGTTTTGATAACCGTTAAGCTTCGCTCTTCCGTCCGCGAGCTTGGCATTGAGTTCTGCTTCTCCTTCGTCTATCTGCGCCTGTGCATCATCCATTTGAGCGAGTGCTTTCTTCCACTCCTCATCGATTTTGGCATTGGCCTCATCCTTCATCTCTTTCGTCCTGTCGACGCCGAGCTCCTCTGCGAGGTCCTCGAGAGTTTTCGTGGTTTCTTCCATCTTTTCGAAATACGCATCTGAAAAGATGTCGGTTTTTTCCGGTTCTTCAGCCCTGATGAAGACATTAGTATATAGTCCGTCCGTAGCTTCTTTATTAAAAGCTTCCACCGGGAGTACAAAAGTGTTGACGGATCTTCTTCTCAAACGATCCGGATGGTGAATAAGTCCCGTGATGGTAAATTCCTTTTCATAGAGAGGCGACTCGTCTCCGAGTGCATCAAGCCCCGTGAGCGAAATCTTTATTTTGTCTCCGACCTTAAGGTCATTGACCTCTGCGGCATCCTCTCCGACGGCACACTCAGCTTTTCCTCTCGGAAGATTTCCCTCCGTAAGTTCCGGCACGCTGACTTCTTTGGTCTGTGACAGCACTGTTCCGCTTATCTTACGGCCTTCATGGGAAATCGTGGCATCAGCCTGTATAACTCCCTCGGCTACGATTACACCGTCGGTCTGCCTGATTTTCTCGAGGCTCTTCTCGGACACACCAAGCGAGGAAACCATTTCGTAATTCTTGAAACTGCGGTCTCCGTAGTAATCTGTAAGCTTCTTGTTGAGTCCGGCGCCCATATATCTGGTTGTCAAGAGAGCTCCTAGTCCGAGCATAATAACAAGGCAGAGTGACAGGAATGACACTATGCGCTTCTTGATATTCCTAAATGCATCTTTTCGCTGGGTTTTCTTCATTCTTTATAAAGATCCGTCGCTAAGTTCAGGAAGTCTCTGTCCGGGCCCTCATCTGTTACCACACCAGATCCGTCGCATTCAGCGGATGCAGATTAACTCTGATGCTTGAAATTTTACCGTCTCTGAGTTTGACTACTCTGTTTGCCATCTTGGCAATCTCCGGATTGTGCGTAACCATCAGCACTGTGGTGTTGCGCTTCTTTACGATATCCTCGATTACTTTAAGCACCTTGATGGATGTATCGTAGTCGAGAGCCGCAGTCGGCTCGTCCGCAAGTATAATTTTCGGGTTCTTAACCAGCGCTCTGGCAATGGAAACCCTCTGCATCTGTCCTCCGGAGAGTGCGGAAGGCATGCTGTTGCCCTTCTCCTCCAGGCCGACCATCCTGAGAGCCTCCATGGAATCCATAGGATTGTCGCTTATCTCACCGATAAACTCGATATTCTCGTACGCGGATAGATTCGGCATCAGGTTGTATGCCTGGAATATAAATCCGATGTATTCACGTCTGTATTCGGTAAGTTCATCCTCCGAAGGCTGGGACATGTCTTTTCCCTCTACGAGAAGTTCACCCTCTGTCATCCTGTCCATACCGCCGATGATGTTGAGCAGTGTACTCTTGCCGCATCCGCTCTCTCCGAGAACAACCATGAGTTCTCCCGGGAAAACATCGAGGTCGACGCCCTTGAGGATTCGTCTTATCTCCTCGCCGCTCATGAACTCTTTGATGATGCCGCGAACTGTGACAATAGGCTTTCTGTCCTCGAACGGTCTGAACGAAAATCCTTTGTCCTCGATGTCGAGTGCGAGCACTGAACAGCAGTTTTCGCAAACATCTATATCTGCTTGGGTATATTCTCCGTCTGCCTTGCCCGTAAGAAGGAGGCAGCCGATAATATGTTTCGGTGTTTTAATAGGAACGCAAAGCAAACTTTTACCTGTTATGTCAGGTCCGTCTACTCCGGCATATTTCAGTTTCTGAACTTCTGATGCTTTATAGGCTCTGCTCTTTTCGGTCGCTATTACTTCACCGACAACACCTTCACCGCGTGATGCGCTCTCCCCGACAGCAGCGCTTGTTCCATGCGCCATAACAGCAACCGTTCTTCCACTGGCATCATCCAGCATCCAAATGGTTCCCTTCTCACTCTTCGTAGCATCACAGAATATGTCAAGGCTCTTGGCCAATGCGTCCTCCAATTGATTGGCATCGCGAAGAGCTTCCATTATTAGCCAAAGTGTCTGAACATTCATCATATCCATAAACTGTACCTCGTCCTCTTTATAGTTGGCTGGGTCTTTGCATAATTATACATAGTGATTGTATCACTAACGGATAACAATATCATCTTTTATATAACAAATATTAACGTTGTCTCCTATGTTTTTTCACAATTTTGAGGTCTTTCTGCATAAGTTTTACAAACGTTTGTGCACGCGTCGATTTTGCAGTTGTCTTGCTTACACACAGCGTTTTTCGAACAACAGAAGAGCGGCCTTTTCCATCCGCAATGAAGGTTTCGACCGCTCAGTGTTTGGCTCTTCCTATCTTCAATTAGGTTTACGTTTTTAGTTCTCGAGGCTTAGCCCTTGAACTCTTTCTTTTCTTTACCGAAATGCAGCTCTTTGAGACCCTCTACTTCATCGCATATCTCTCTGAGATTGCAGGAGTGACAGTCCGTAGCCATACCTTCCAGAATCTTGGACAGCGTCAGGGTGATGTCCCTGGTCTTTTTGGCATCGGCTCTGAGACCGGCATAATCTGCATCATCAACCGTCAGGAATATCAGCTTAACCGCGATAACATCGGGGTTCTTTTTAAACTGAGTGATATATGAGTTTCCGACCTGCTCGAAGTTTATTCCGCGGCTTACGGCTTCCTTGGAAACCCTTACCTGCTCGCGAAAACTGTCCGAGGATGATCTGATCATATATCCCTTCGGATAGACGTGATACTTGACGAAGTCGATGTCCTGAATCGCTCGGAAGAGAGGTTCGGTGTCCTCTTCTCCTTCTCCCACGAGATCCTTGGTTTTAATCACGGCAACTCTCGCGAAAGGAACGCTGCCTCGGATTTCGTGGAGATCCTTTCCGTAGACAAGTATCTCGTCTTTGTCCACATAGTCTCCCGAAGTGACGCATGCGTAATTTACGGCAGGCTTGCTGTCTCCGCCGAGCTCATACGCAGCCTCTCTCATCATGACGAGCTGATTGCCGCCTACATCCTCCCAGCATTTGTTCGGATTGTAGTCATAGCGAATCGGCGTTTGGCTTCCGATATGTGATTCTATTTTTTCGATAATTGAGTTATAGAGTTCCATAGCACTCCTTTTTTACTAGAATTTGATATCGACCTCTTTGCGATCGAATATCTCATTTACTCTTGCATATGTCCATGCGAGGAGTTTCTGGTCGAGGTTGAGCATATATACCGCAAACAGTGTTCCGGTTGCAACAGCACCTACGACCGCAGTGGTCTTAACCACTTTGCCGGTAGTTCTGATTACGCCCATGATTTGCTCCTTTCCGAAGCGAAGATCATTGTCTTCGCATTAGTTCTTGGCCTGGCCTTTCTGGCGAGCGAACTCAGCAGCACCGAGTGCTCCCATCAGCTGCGGGTCAGTCTTGAGGTTGATAACCTTGAGCTTGAGAACGTGCTCGATAGCGTCCTTGAGACCGTCGTTCTTAGCGCATCCGCCTGTCAGTGTGATTGAGTCGGTAGCGCCGGCTTTCTTAGCCATTACGAAGCATCTCTTAGCTACAGCCATCTGGATTCCTGCTGCGATTTCGTCCATAGGTTTGTCCTCACCTACGAGGGTGATTACCTCGGACTCAGCGAATACCGTGCACTGAGCTGTAATAGGAATTACGTTCTTAGCGTTGAGGGAGAGTTTCGAGAACTCTGACATGCTCATCTCGAAAGATCTTGCCATAGCTTCGTAGAATCTGCCAGTACCTGCAGCGCACTTGTCGTTCATGGCGAAGTTCTTAACCGTGCCGTCTGTGTCTACTGCGATACCCTTAACGTCCTGTCCGCCGATATCGATGATGGCCTTTACGCTCGGATCGGTAATGTGTACGCCCATTGCGTGGCAGGAAATCTCGGAGATGTTTTCGTCAGCGAACGGAACCTTGTTACGTCCGTAGCCCGTACCGATCAGGTACTCGAGATCCTTGGAATCTTTGAGCCCTACTTCATCGAGAACTTCCTTCATTGCGAGTTTTGCAGATTGCTCTGAATTGATTTTGCTCTTGATTGTAGTGTCAGCCACCATTTTGCCGTTCTCGTCGAGGATTACTGCTTTGGTATATGTTGAACCTACATCACAGCCACCATAGTATTTCATTTTCTTTTCTCCTTTTGTTTAAAGATTATTGTTATTGTATTTTTCATTTTCAGCGCCGGGCTGATAATTTTCTTGTCGTCGGAATTTGCCGATATTTAGCTTTACCGTCGGAGCTTGCCGACATGTATTTAATCTACATAGAGATTTCATCGTCGAAGTCGAGCAGTGTCGGGTCGACAGGCTCAGCCTTCATTACCGTTCTCATGTACTCGTTGACCTTATCTCTCATGGTTTTTCTCGAAACCGTACGAGGGTCCATCAGGTCGTGCTCAATCCAGATCATGTGGTAGTTTTTATCTCTGCACTGATCGTCCAGCACTCCCTGAAGTGTAGCCATGTTCTTGCAGGCTACGTTCTGGTACATGATGATAATCTCGGCTCTCCAGTCTTCGACCTGTCTCCACAGTTCGTCGACTACGTTGTGATAACCACCGTTGGGGTGACGACTCATTACCATACGCTCGTAGAGTCTGGCGAGGTCCATAAGAGCCTCTTCCTTGTCCTCTGTCTCGAGCATCTTGGTGAAGTTCAGCGACTCCATCTCAACGAGTATGTCTATGCCCCAGCAGTTGGCAAGCCAGTTGCTGAAGTTTGCATAATAGTGAGCCGGGCAGGACCATACGATTCCTCTGTATTTCATCTTGCCGCGCCATGCCTCTTCGCGATTCTCGTAAGCCTTCATCATAAGGTCATTTACCTTGTTGAAGGTTTTGATTACGCGAGGGTCTGCTCCGCCGTCCATCTCGTAGTTCCATTTGCGGAAGAGCTCGTAGCAAGGTCCGATGATCTGCGGATAGTCTGTCTTGTTGACATCCCATTTCTGCATCTCCATCACGGTCTCTTCGTTGAAGCGTTTGATCTGCTTGAAGTAAGCATCCCAGTTCCACTTCGCGCCCGTGACTTCCTCTACGAACTTGATGCATCCTTTGATATCCTCTACAGCATCCTGAGTTGTCTCTTCGTACTCGTATCTGACAGGGAATGTCAGGTGGTAAACCGGGAGGTTCGGGAATCTGCGCGACATGTATGA
>JAFREV010000113.1 GCA_017434685.1 Mogibacterium sp. | reverse complement strand
GAAGGCACAGAGATGTGCATGCCTGGCGACAACGTAGTAATGACAATCAGCCTCATTACACCGATCGCTATCGAGGAAGGACTGAGATTCGCTATCCGTGAGGGTGGACGTACAGTAGGTTCCGGCGTTGTAACCGAGATCATTGAGTAAGCAATACATCGCTGAAGATCAAATAGGCACAAAAGTCACGTGTATGGAGCAAATCACACTCCAAACACGTGACTTTTTATGGTTCTATCATAAGGATTGGGGTGTAGAAGCCTGAACCTTTTTATAGGTTTGGCACATCACATATTTATGGGCGAACGCGTCGCTGCTTCAAGGGCTTCTTTATGGGCGAACGCGTCGCTGCTTCAGGGGCATCTTTATGGCCGAACGCGTCGCTGCTTCAGGGGCATCTTTATGGCTGAACGCGTCGCTGCTCCATGGGCATCTATATGGGCGTACGCGTCGCTGCTTCAGGGGCATCTTTATGGCTGAACGCGTCGCTGCTCCAGGGGCTTCTTCCGTACGCGCTAGTATTATTTCAGTAGCTGTACTGCAAATTATGGTGATTTGCAGTACAGATTAGTTTCAAAGGCTCTTCTTCCGTACACACTAGCATTATTTCCCCAGCTGTACTGCATATTATGGTAATCTTCAGTACAGATTGGTTTCAAAGACTCATCCATACTGTTTTTAACGCTTTTTCGCATCCGAAGCTATTGAAAAGTCTGCATTTTCCGTACAGATGCATTGGTCATGGCAATCTGTACGGAAATCACCGTAAGAAGGACTTTGTGATTTGGTCACTTTCAGATATAATTCTCAGGTGTATGATTCGAATGTAAAAAGGTTCAAAGAAGGAGGAAACAGAAATGGTACTTCAACTTACACAGGATACTTATGAACAGGAAGTTATGAAGGCAGAGGGCACAGTGCTCGTAGATTTCTACGCAGACTGGTGCGGCCCATGCAAGATGCAAGGCCCTATCGTTGATCAGCTCTCCGAGGAGAGAACGGATGTCAAATTCTGCAAGCTCAATGTGGATGAAGCTACACCGATTGCAATCGAGCTTGGAATCAGCAGCATCCCTACCATCATGGTAGTAAAGAATGGAGAGATCACATTTAAGCAGGCCGGTCTGATGCAGAAAGCACAGCTTGAAGCTCTGCTGTAACAGAAAGCATATAGCAGACTCGAAGCACTGCTGTAACAGAAAGAATATAGCAGACTCGAAGCACTGCTGTAATATGTAAAAACGGCAGCAGTTACAAAATCTGCTGCGAAAAACGGCTAAAAGCTATTCATATAACCACCACAGTAACTATATAACTACAATTGTAACGGGAAGAGGGGATCTGCAAAGATTCCCTCTTTCATTGCGCATTGTCATTCTGAGCGGGGCGAAGAATCTTATAAATGACTGAGTCGGCTCGAAGGCGAAGAATCTTATAAATGACTGAGTCGGCTCGATCGTGAAGAATATTATGAATGACTGAGTCGGCTCGATCGTGAAGAATATTATGAATGACTGAGTCGGCTCGATATGGTATTATTTTAGTGTTTTGAAAAGAAACGAATTGTGACGGCCCGGGCCGAGCGAAAGGAGTGCTGCGATGCTTCTTATAAATAAGGAAGAGATTCAAAAAGTGTTCACGATGGCGGATGCTATCGAGGCTAATAAAGAATGCTATATGGCTATGAGTCGAGGCGAATTCGAGATACCGCAGCGAGCCGTAATAAGCGGCGGCGACGGAAATTATCTCTTCATGCCGGCCTACAGCGAAAAGCTGGGTGCGGCTGGGATTAAGATTGTAAATATTATGCCGGGAAATCCGGAGCTTGGGCTCCCGGCATCCATCGGTCAGGTCCTCCTGATCGATGGGAAGACCGGCCGCGTCAGCGCGATGATGGACGGCACATATATAACTGCACTGAGAACTGCCGCCGCGAGCGGAGCTGCGTTCGACATCTTCGGTAAACCTGACGCTGCCATAGGCTCTATGATAGGAACCGGAAGCCAGGCCATGTGTCAGCTCGAAGCCATGCTCGCGGTAAGAAATCTGAGAGAGGTAAGAGTTGCGGCGAGAGACTTCGCCAAGACAGTGTCATTTGTTGAAGAGGCCAACGCCAAACTGAGCGATTACGGCACAGCGATTTTCGCCGTGGAAGATACCAATGCAGCCGTAGACGGAGCCGACCTCATAACTCTCGTTACGACATCGGGTTCGCCTGTATGCAGCGCAGAGTACTTCATGCCGGGTGCTGTCATAAGCGCAGTCGGAGCATATACATACGATATGCAGGAACTCGATCCTGCTGTATTCGATAAATGCAGCAAGATATATTTTGACTCGGAAGAAGCCGTGCTGTCCGAGTCCGGAGACATACTCCGCCCGCTTGATGCAGGCACGCTCACTAAAGATCAGTTCACGGGGGACATCGGAGACTGCCTCCTCGGAAAGATCCCGGGCAGAGAATCGGCGGACGAGATAATAGTATTTGAGAATGTGGGGATAGGTGCACTCGACCTCTACACGGCACAGAAGGTGTATGAGAAAGCAAGTGCCTTAAAAGTGGGCACCACCTGGGAGTAGAATGGCATATATAAACGTAGAGGACCTCGTTCTGGAATTCAGCAAATATGACGAAAACGGAAAACCGCTTGAGCCTAAAAGGGCATTGGACGGTGTCAGTTTGAGTATAGAAAAAGGGAGCTTTACAGCCATAGTCGGCATGAACGGATCGGGCAAATCCACCCTCGCCAAATGCCTCAACGGACTTCTGCTTCCAACCGCCGGCACAGTCACGGTAAACGGAATGGACACCAAAGACGGTGGGCATATATGGGATATCAGAAGCAACATTGGAATGGTCTTTCAAAACCCGGACAACCAGCTCGTCTCATCCATAGTCGAAGACGACGTGGCATTCGGTCCTGAGAACCTCGGAGTTGAGCCTCCGGAAATACGGAAGAGGGTTGATGAGGCCCTAAAGAAGGTGGATATGTATGACCACAAAGATAAGGCGGCCCACATGCTCTCCGGAGGACAAAAACAGAGGATTGCCATAGCAGGTGCCGTGGCGATGAAACCTTCATGCATAGTATTCGATGAGCCGACTGCGATGCTCGACCCGGCGGGCCGCAGCAAAGTAATGGACATCATCGAGGAATTAAATAAGGAAGGAATAACGGTCGTCCTCATCACGCATTTTATGGAAGAAGCCGCAGAGGCTGACCGCATCCTAGTTATGCAAGACGGAAGGATAATCGGAGATAAAACGCCGAGAGAGTTATTTGCCGACGAGAAATACATACACGAAGCGGGGCTTGAACTTCCGCCTGTTATAGAACTGAGAGACATGCTCGGTAT
This sequence comes from Mogibacterium sp., assembly GCA_017434685.1. Lineage (GTDB taxonomy): Bacteria > Bacillota > Clostridia > Peptostreptococcales > Anaerovoracaceae > Crickella. The sequence continues at coordinate 3,574 of JAFREV010000113.1, read as the reverse complement.
GGATAAAAAGATACTAAGTGCGGAGGAACTTGCAGCTAACATATAGTGAACATACAATGACTATAGAAGTAAAGGATTTGAAATATATATACAGCCCGGATATGCCCGGAGAGACGACGGCTCTTGACGGCGTATCTTTTGATGTGACGGAGCCTTCGATTATAGGCATCATCGGCCACACGGGCTCGGGCAAGTCCACACTTCTGCAACATCTCAACGGGCTCATAAAACCGACGTCCGGAGAGATCTATATAGACGGAGAGTGCATCACGGATGAAAAGAAAAATCTGACCGATGTGAGGCGCAAGATTGGCCTGGTCTTCCAATATCCCGAACACCAGCTTTTCGAAGAAACAGTAGCCAAGGATGTGGCTTTCGGACCTAAGAATCTCGGATTGGAGGAAGAGGACATAGACAGAAGAGTCAGGCGCGCTTTATATATGGTCGGCCTAGACTATGATGAGGTTGCGGATGTGTCATCGTTCGAACTGTCGGGAGGAATGAAGAGGAGAGCGGCAATTGCCGGAGTGATTGCCATGGAGCCTGCCATACTTATGCTCGATGAACCTATGGCCGGACTCGATCCCCAGGCTCACAGAGATATGCTTGCCTTGATTAAAAAAGTGCAGAGGGATATGAAACTGATCATACTTATAGTCTCTCACAATATGGCTGATGTGGCCGAACTTTCAGACAGAGTGCTGGTGATGAGCAAAGGACGCATCATAATGGACGACGGTCCGCACGAAATATTCAAAAGATACGATGAACTGTCTGCTATGGGGCTGTCCGTTCCGCCGGCTGCTGAGATAGCACAGAAGATCTCGAAAAAGGTAAAAGGATTTGAAAGCAATCCTTTATCTATCAGAGAACTTGCAGATGATATAGAGGAGTTCCGCAGGACCAAAAGATGATAAGAGACATTACGCTTGGACAATATTATCCGGGAGGCTCCGCCGTCCACAGATTGGATGCGAGGACCAAGATCATAGCGACGCTGGTATACATAGCAGCCCTCTTTGTGGTAAACAATTTCTGGGGTTTTCTGATAGCAGCCGCATCGCTATTCACCGTGATAGCCATTTCCCGCGTGCCTCTCAAATTCATATTCCGCGGACTGACTGCGGTCTTCCTGATAATCGCATTTACGTTTATCATCAATCTGTTTATGGTTGATGGCAGGGTTCTCTGGGAGTGGAAGTTCCTCAGCATCACATACGAGGGATTGCAGCGTGCGTGCTTTATGGCCGTCAGGCTGGTGCTTCTCATCATAGGGTCCTCCATGATGACTCTCACCACCAAACCTATAGAACTAACGGACGGACTTGAGAAACTCCTGAATCCTCTCTCCAAGATAGGGGTGCCGAGTCACGAGATAGCCCTGATGATGACTATAGCACTCAGGTTCATACCGACTCTTATGGAAGAGACGGATAAGATTATAAAAGCACAGCAGGCGAGAGGCGCGGACTTTGAGTCGGGAAACCTCCTGAGCAGGGCAAAAGCCCTCATCCCTATACTCATACCGCTCTTCATAAGTTCTTTCAGGATAGCCCAGGACCTCGCACTTGCGATGGAGGCCAGGTGCTACCACGGAGGAGAGGGACGTACGAGAATGAATCAAATAAGATTTCACAGAGGAGATGCGGCAGCGGCAGTACTGCTGATTGCATTCCTCGGAGTTATAATCGCATCGAGATGGATATAGATGAGACAGAGAAAACTAAAGAATCTGGATACTAAATATGAAGCTTACGAGGATCTCATAGTATATGAGCCTGCGAAAATGCGTGGCGACTGGAAGGATGCCGCAGCCGGCCGGCCTTTATACATAGAGATAGGATGCGGCAAAGGCAAGTTCATATCCGAACTCGCCGAAAGAGAGCCGGAGCATTTTTTCGTTGCCGTAGAAGGAAACAAAAGTGTAATGCTCAGAGCCATGGAAAAGATAAGAGCGAAAAATCTCGAAAACGTGCGCTTCATACCTGAACTTGCGGGCGACCTTTCGGAGTGGTTCGAAGACGGAGAAGCGACAGGCATTTATCTTAACTTCAGTGACCCGCTTCCTAAGAACTACTGGTACAAGAGACGCCTGACATACAGAGACAGACTGAAGTCATATTTCAGGGTTCTGGATGAGGACGGGACCGTGACATTCAAAACGGACAACACGGGCCTCTTCGAATGGACAATACCGGAGGTTATGGCGGCTGACCTCGTAATAGAGGATATAACAAGAGACCTGCACGCAGACCCGGAGCACAACGATAAAAACATCGAGACAGAGTACGAAGCCAAATACTCCGGGCTCGGAGAGAAGATAAAACAGATAGTTATTAAAAGAAGAGAAGTCGCAGCATCTGACTTAAAGGATGATGCATATAAAAAGGACGCATACAAAAAGGATGCTTATAAAAAAGATGCTTATATAAAGGAAGTATATATAATGGAAGAAAACATTAAATCATTTGCAGCGATAAACGGCAGAGATATACCAAAGGAAGACAAGAACTTCGCAGCCACGGGAAGAGCCAACGCCGCAATCAAAGAAAAGGGAGCGGCAGCCGTGACCAACGCAACCCTCGGTGCACTCTTTGATGACGAAGGCCGCCTTGTCGTTCTTGAATCGGTAACTAAGGTGATGAGCGAACTCGGCGCAGCGGACTTCGCCGCCTATGCGCCTATAGAAGGCACGGCAGGTTTTCGCGATGCGGTCCGCAAAGCGGCGCTCGGCGACTTCGAGCCTAAGAGCTTCGTGAGAATTGTTGCGACGCCGGGCGGCACGGGCGCAGTCAGATCCGCAGTGGATAATTACTCCTGCCCGGGAGACCGCATACTGACACACAATTGGTATTGGGGGCCGTATAAGAGCATTGCGAGCGAACTCGGACGCAGTCTCGAGACATTCGAACTCTTCGATGATGACGGCCGCTTCAATGCGGATGACTTCGCATACAAGGTCAGTAAACTGGTAAGGAACCAGGAACATCTCGTAATCATACTCAACACACCGGCAGGTAATCCTACGGGCTACTCGATGTCCATGGATGACTGGTACGAAGTTAAGAAGGTGATGGATGGCATAGACCTCGGAAAGAAAGTTGCCTTAGTAATAGATGCCGCATACATGGACTACGCCGGAGAGCCGGATGAGGTCAGAGAATTCCTCTCCTTGCTGGACAACCTAAGAGCCAATATACTTCCTATCATCGCATACAGCGCATCCAAAACATTTACGATGTACGGTTTCAGATGCGGAGCGATTATCTGCATGGCTCACAGCCCGGAGGTTGCAGATGAGTTCGAAAGACTCGCCAAGTTCTCAGCCAGGACGACATGGTCCAATTCGCCGAGAGCACCTCAGGAGGTAATCGACAGAATATATTCGGATCCGAAACTGCTCGCATATACAAATGAAGAAAGAAAGAAATGGAGGGACATGCTCCTTGCCAGAGGAAGGGCGTTTGAAGAGGAGGCTAAGAAGGAAGGCCTCGTCACAGTTCCGTTCACAGGAGGGTTCTTCGTGACAGTTCCGTGCGAGGATCCGGACACACTCTGCGACATCCTTGCAGAG
>JAFREV010000112.1 GCA_017434685.1 Mogibacterium sp. | reverse complement strand
GTTCCCCGTATGTTTCGGGATTGCTTCTGAAGGCAATTTCAGGTTTACTGCTCATCACTCCGAGTCCTGAGCAAGGAACATCGGCCAGCACATAGTCAAAGCTTTCGTCAAAATCGGAATTGTGCATCGTTCCGTCAGATTTGAGTGTTTTGATTATATTAAGCCCGAGTCTCTCCCGAGTTTTGCTGATGAGTTCAAGTCTGTGCTCATGTATATCGCAGGCAACTATCTCACCTTGATCTCCCATAAGTTCCGCCATATATGCCGACTTTCCTCCCGGAGCTGCACACATATCCAGGACGCGACTGCATTCGGACGGGTTTAATGCATCAATGGCAATCATAGATGAAAGTCCCTGAAGAGAAATGAGTCCTGCTCTATAAAGGTCCGAAGATACTATGCCGCTGCCGGATGCTTCAATGGCATTCGGAGACTCAGAAGAAGCTTTTGCTTCTATTCCCATTGCTGTCAGACTGTCTATGACATCCCGTCTGTCTGCACGTAATCTGTTAACGCGAATAATCGTCTTTTGAGGCTCTTTAAGAGCGTTGAGGATGTCCTCAGCCTCATCAGCGTATTGCCCTCTGAGAAGTGAAATAATCGCCGGATTTACTGAATATCTTATGTCGTCCCTGTCATCGGGAATCACGAGATTATCCTTTTCCCTCAGATAAGATCTCAGCATGCCGTTCACAAACCCCTCCGAACCGCGTGCAACTATGCGCGCCAGATTGACGGACTCGTTTACAGCGGCGTGATCAGGAACACTACTGAGGTTTTCAATTGCGTGGATTCCCATCCTGAGAATTATTAAAGGTCTCGGCTTTATCTTCTCTATGCCTTTTGACGCAAGGCTGTCTATGAAGTAATCGAGGCGTATTGTGTCTCTCAATACGCCTTTTGCAAAATTACGAACAAAGTTCTCTTTGCATCCTTTGTGATGAAAGAGGGCTTCGCTTATTGCCATATTGGAATATGCGCCGTCGGTATATACACCCTTAAGTGATTCAAATACCGCAAGCCAATCCCTGTTCATTATCTCTTAGTTCCTCCTGCCTGCAATCAAGAGAACTCTCAGCAAACTTGCCACTGCAGTTGCAAGGGCTGCAACATAGGTCATAGCTGCTGCTCTGAGTACTTCTCTTGAGCCAATGTAATCCTCTTCGTTGACAAGATGTAAAACTCTCATCTGCTCAAGTGCTCTGTTGGATGCATTGAACTCAACAGGAAGCGTAACCAAATGGAACAGAATTACAAAGAGGAAGCATCCTACACCAATAAGGAACATCAGGCTGCCGTATGGTGAACTTACCGAAAGCAGCAATCCGATGAAGATCAGCGGCCAAGATGCCATCTGAGTGAGGTTCACTACCGGTACTATGCCGTTACGGAATACCAACGGTGCGTAGTGCTGAACATCCTGGATTGCATGTCCTACCTCGTGGCAGGCTATGCATACTGAGGCTACTGAACTCGATGCGTATACCTCTTTTGAAAGATTGAGGCTTTTGTTTCTCGGATCATAGTAGTTTGTCAGCTGATTGCCAGCGTTAAGCACATTGATGGCAACTCCGGAAAGACCGTTTGCATCCATCATTGCTCTTGCTGCCTCAGCACCTGTGATGCCTGTGCTGTTTCTGACCTGTGAATACTTTCTGTATGCGCTGTTGATTTTTCCCTGGCATACGAAAGTGAACAATATGGCCGGCAGCAACACTATCCATGAATAATCGTAGTAGTAATACATATCCAAATCCTTTCTCTTCAAAGCGCCGCGGACTGCATCGGTCGCTGCCTGACGTGGCATCCCGGCTTCGTGCTTCGCAGTCGCCGTGAACTGCCACTTGCGCGCGACCTTTAATGGTCGGCCGTAAAGCGATCGCCTGCAGAGAGTTTGTGTCCTCTCATAAAGTCGCCCGCGCTCATTCTCTTTTTACCCGCAAGCTGCTGCTCATATACTCTGAGTATACCCTTACTGCAGTTTATATCATAATGATTCTTTCCTGTCTCAGCCACAGTGCCGGGTTCTCCTAACGGAGTCTCATCCATAAGGGATTCGGCCTTATAGAACTTGACCTGTTCTCCGTCCAGATAGCTGTAGCATGCAGGCCATGATGCATATGCCCTTATCTTGCGCTCTATCTGATCGGCAGGCTCATTGAAGTCTGTCAGGCCGTCTTCCTTCGCTATCATTTTAGCATAAGTAGCGAGACTGTCGTCTTGTTTTTCATAGACTGCAGTACCGTTTTCAATGCTCGGAAGCGTCTCGACCAATAATTTCGCTCCTGCTTCTGCAAGAATCTCGCTCACCTCATTGATATCCTTGCCTCGGATATCACAGGATACCTTACTGATCATATCCCCTGGGTCGAGTCCCTCTTCCATTCGCATGATGGTAATACCAGACTCATCAAGTCCTTCGAGTATTGCCGCGTGCATCGGAGACGCTCCCCTGAGTTTAGGAAGAAGCGACCCGTGAACATTGATGCAGCCGTATTTCGGGATATCCAGCACAGACTTAGGAATAATCTGGCCGAAAGCAGCAACCACTATCATATCCGGTGAAAGTGCTGCAATCTGTTCCACTGCCTCAGGTTCCTTCTTAAGT
>JAFREV010000111.1 GCA_017434685.1 Mogibacterium sp. | reverse complement strand
GGGATCACCTGCAGCCAAACCTTTTGACTCGCTTAGAGCATCAAAGCGTGAGACTAAGGGAAAAGAAAAGATACTTCAGGAGTTCGAAAACGGAGACATGCTCAGACATTCTAAATTCGGAGTGGGTATGCTGATTGAGCAGGATGAAAAAACCATGACCGTAGTATTTGACGAGGTCGGGCAGAAGAAACTCGGAAAAGGCTTCGTAAAAATGGAGAAAGTGGACTAAGTTTTATATGCATGACGAGAAGAGAAAGAAAATAGATCAACTGGTAGAGCGCCTCAATGAAGCTTCCCGTGCTTACTATACAGATGGGGCGGAGATTATCACCAACTACGAGTATGACGAGATGTACGACGAGCTTCTCGCACTCGAAGATGAGACGGGGTACATAAGAGATGACAGCCCGTCGGTTAACGTCGGCTATGAGACGTCGGCAGGACTTCCGAAAGTCGAGCACGAGGTCAAGATGCTCTCCCTTAATAAGACCAAGGACAGGGATGAACTTGCCGCCTGGCTCGGAGAGCAGAAGGGTCTGCTTTCATGGAAGCTTGACGGACTCACCGTGGGCCTTACTTACGAGAACGGAAGGCTCGTTCAGGGCGTGACACGCGGCAACGGAACGCAGGGTGAACTCATCACGGCTAATGTGCTTCAGATCGGGAATGTGCCGAAGTCCATTCCTCACAAGGGCAGGGTGATGCTCAGGGGTGAGGCGGTAATCAAGTATTCGGATTTCGAGAAGATAAATGCGTCCATAGACGATGCGGATGCGAAGTATAAGAATCCGAGAAACCTCTGCAGCGGAAGCATCAGGCAACTCGATCCGAAAGTGACGGCTGAAAGAAGTGTTCGTTTTTACGCTTTTGCGCTCACTCAGTCAGAGGGCATAGAGTTTGCCAAAAGGAGCGAGCAGACAGAGTGGCTTTCGGAGCAGGGTTTTGAAACAGTAGCATATGAGATGGTGGACAGAAATAATCTGTCCGCCGCAATAGATAAATACGAGGCGGCAATAGCGGACTTCGATATACCGTCAGACGGTCTCGTGCTCACTCTCGATGACCTCGCATACGCAGCGGGGCTCGGACAGACAGCGAAGTTTCCGAGAGATTCCATTGCATTTAAATGGAGAGACCAGCAGGCCGAGACAGTGCTTCGCGAGATAGAGTGGAGCCCGTCGAGAACGGGACTCTTAAATCCGGTTGCCATATTCGACCCGGTCGAACTCGAAGGCACCACGGTTTCGAGAGCGTCGGTGCATAACATAAATATAATGGAAGACCTCGCGCTCGGAATCGGAGACAGGATCAGAGTGTACAAGGCCAATATGATAATTCCGCAGCTAAGCGATAATTTGACGAGAAGCGGGTTGCTTGAAATACCTGCGGTGTGCCCGGTCTGCGGAGGAAGTGCGGAGATTAAGGATGAAGAGGGAACCAAGACTCTTCACTGCGTCAATCCTGACTGTCCTGCAAAACAGGTCAAGAAATTCGAGCACTTCGTATCGAGAGATGCGCTTAACATAGAGGGACTTTCTGAGTCCGGAATATTGAAACTCATCGGAATAGGTGCCATAAGCGAGTATGCGGATCTGTTCAGATTGAAAGCACACAGAGAAGCTATCGTCGGATTGGAGGGCTTTGGCGGCAAGTCATTTGAGAACCTCGCTATATCTGCCGAGAAGGCATCTCAGACTACTCCTTCGAGGCTGCTTTACGGACTCGGCGTTCCGGGCATAGGAACGGCGAACGCAAATGCGATTGCCCGGGCCTGCCGCAATAATTGGGCAGAGATGCAGGGTCTTGATGAAGAGTCGCTCAAGATGATAGACGGCGTAGGTGATGTGATGGCATCGGACTACGTGGCTTTCTTTGCGGATGAGATGAACAAGAAAGCGGTGGAAGATCTGCTTTCGGTACTGACCCTTGATGAGAGCTTCGAAGAGGCGGGTGATGCGCTTGCCGGCAGGGTCTTCGTAATTACCGGAAGCCTCGAGCATTACGAAAACCGCAAGGAACTTAAGTCAGCCATCGAAGCGGAGGGCGGCAAAGTCGCAGGATCTGTTTCTGCCAAGACCGATTACCTGATTACAAACGATCCGAATTCGGGATCCTCAAAGAACAAGGCCGCACGTGAACTCGGAGTTTCAATAATAACAGAAGCAGAGATTATGGAGATGCTGTCATAGCGCCGCGACAAAGTCAAATTAACTAACACATATTGAGGTAACTGAAAAGATACATATTACATAGTTTTTCTTTAAAATATGTATATTTTTACGAAGAAGTCCTATTTAGTTATAGTAGAATAGGTTGAACGATTAGGTAATAAGCAGAAAGGAGGGTGGACCAATGGGTATGGAAAACGTAAGTCCTGTCGTTGAGATGGATCAGGCATACGACGAGACTATCGAAAAGATATTTGAACTTCTCGAAGAGAAGAAATACTTCCATTGCAGAGACGAGCTTCTCAAACATAATGAAGTTGAGATTGCCGAGATGCTTGTGGACATCAGGCGTAAGTTCGATCTCCAGCGAATGGTGGTTCTCTTTAGAGCGCTCCCAAAAGACATAAGCGTAGATGTCTTCGCAGAGTTATCCGTAGACGATCAGATCGATATCATAAATATCATCACCGATCCCGAAATCAAATATATTCTCGATGAGCTCGACTTCGACGACATGATCGACGTACTCGAGGAGCTGCCTTCCAATATCGTTGATAAGATATTGGATAAAACTCCGAAGAGTGAGAGAAGGCTTATAAACACCTTCCTGAAATATAAAGAGGACTCCGCGGGCGCTCTGATGACGCCGGAGTACATCAACCTCAAAAAGACGGATACCGTAAGAGAGGCCCTCGAACACATCCAAAAGGTCGGCCTCGACAGAGAGACCATTTATACCTGCTATGTGCTGGACCGCGGACGCAAACTGATAGGCGTTATCTCTCTCAGAGCGCTGGTAATTGCGCCGGATGACGCGATAGTCGGAGACCTGATGGTGGACGATCCCGTGGTCGCTCATGTGGATGATGACCAGGAGGAGGTATCGGAACTCTTCACCAGATACGGTTATCTGGCAATTCCGGTAGTAGATAACGAGTTCAGACTCGTCGGTATAGTCACCGTAGACGACATCCTCGACGTAATCGAAGAAGAGGTTACAGAGGATATCGAGCGTATGGGAGGCGTTATCGATACGACGGACAGAGAGTATCTCGATATGTCCGTTTGGCAGCACGTTAAAGCGAGGTTGCCGTGGCTTTTCCTCCTTATGTGTTCATATTTCATTACCGGAGGAATACTCGCAGGGTTCGAGGATGCAATGTCTGCAGTTATTTCGCTTGTAATATACATGCCTATGTTGATGGGAACTGGCGGTAACTCGGGATCTCAGTCATCGACGCTCGTTATCCGCGGTATGGCTACAGGCGAGATAGAACTGCGCGATTACTTTAAGGTTATGTGGAAAGAAATACGCGTCGGAATTATAGTGGGATGCTGCCTTTCAGTGCTCAACTATTTCAGAATCGTGCATCTCGATCACAATCCGCCTATGGTTGCTGTTACGGTATGCGTATCTATGATACTCATCGTTATAATTGCGAAACTGATAGGCTCTATGCTTCCTATGTTAGCCAAAAAAATAGGAATAGACCCTGCGCTTATGGCAGGGCCTATGATGGCGTCTATCACTGATATGATATCTCTTACTACTTATTTCTTAATGGCGGGAATCTTTCTGCATATTTAAGACAGACTATTCTAATGGAGGGTGTATTCCTGCATATTTAGTCAAAGTTAAGAAGATTGCGTGCTCTCATCTCCACAGCCTCGGCTATGGCAAACACCACATCGAGGGACGGTCCGTAGAATACGGCACCGTGATGAGGGATGATGCATGCGTGAGTATTGTACAGAGTATCACATACGGCAGCTGCGAGTGCATTCGATCCGGCTTCTTCGTATCTTGTGAGTCGAATGTCACCGATTAGCTCTTTGAGCGACTGCTCTTCGATGGCAAAGCCGGCCTCACATGCGGCAAATACCGAAATGGCATTTGAATGCGTGTGAATTACGGAAGATGCATCGCTGAATCTTCTGTAGATCATGGCGTGCATAGGAGCTTCGCTGCTCGGTACTCGCTGGTCTCCGTACTCAAGTGTATTTATGTTGACCTTGACTATATCTTCAATCTTTATTTCAAAATAATCCATCGATGACGGGGTGATGAGCATCTCGTCATCATTTAATTTGACGGAAAGGTTTCCCCATGAACCGTAGGACAGGTCCTTTCTGACCAGATCCTTTCCGTATTCTATCAGTTGGTTTCTGAGAGCGAATTCGTCCTCGTCAAATCCAACGAACGGAACGGAAGCATCTTCGTTTCTGTTTGTGTAATCGTTGATGAAACTATCCCTGCAAGCGGAGGCAATTGAAGGTATCAAGGGCTTGCAACCTCCGAGGAGTTCTCCGTGATTAACGGCTTCGCACTCCTTTTCGGCAATCTGAACTGCGGCAACTGCTTTCTTGAGATTGCTGCATGCGGAAAGAGCTCCGATTCCTTTTATAAGGCAAACACCGGAGTCTTTGATTGCTTCAAGTATGTTTGCAGGTGATGCGTCCGGGATGATTTTAAGATAAGGGCCTGCGATCATAGCCATGTCTTCAAGAGAAACGGGTATGTCGCTGTCTCTTTCGGAGGCCTGAACGGCGTCGTACGAGCAGCCGAAAATGATGGCGTTTATATCTTTCCTGTATCTGAATATTTCTCCGAGGTCGCCTGTATTGATATCACAGACTTCGAAATAGTCCTCGGTGATGTCGGAAAGGGCTTTTGTGCCACCGGTGGTCAGATAGGTTTCACCATCGAGTCTGAGTGCAATCTGACCGTACATCTTTTTAAATTTTCCGTGAAAGCCTTTGAGTGCATTGCTCAAAAGCAGGCTTCCCAGTTCGTAGTCCATAATACTCTCCGAAATACCCATTTAAGATTATAAATCGAGATTCATACTAACACAGAGCTTTGAAAATTCTGTGAAGATTGTCTGAACGACAGATTAATTTTTTGATCCGATTATATGTCCTGCCAGAGCATCCCATGTGATGCGGCTTGTGTCAGGAGCAGGTATGTCAAGCCTCTTGAATTCCATCAGATCTATGAGCGATGCGAGTGCCTGGGTGAGATTGTCCGTCAGTGCCTTGCGGCCACTCTCTGTAGGTTCATCTATACTGCTCATCTGAGGCATCGGTAAATATATGACATTTGGGTTGTCTATGTTGGAATCAATCCAGCCTTTTACTCCCGGCAGATCTGTGCTGATCGGGAGTGCTCCCGATGCCATCGCTTCGATCAGCACCAGAGGCAGACCTTCAAAGTACGACGGCAGGACGAATATGTCCGTCTGCCTCAGCAGCTCCGCCAGGGCGGGCTGCGGGATCTGCCCGAGCCATTTCACATACGGAGGTAAATTATCCAGGAAAGGTTTGAGTGTCTCATCCTGGCAACCTCCGGCGAGAGTGAGCTCAAACGGAAGCATGATCTCGCCGATATCTCCCGTTCTGTCCATATATTTCCTGCAGACCGTAGACATAGCTTTCAAGAGCTCAGGTACACCTTTCGGTCTGCTTATCTTACCTGCATAAGTTATTCTCAGAGGCTCGCCCGGAAGCCTGTTCTTGCGTCCCTCGGTGTTAAAGAGGGCTGCATTATATCCGCTTCCGATGACATCGACACGGCCTTCGTCGATGTCGAATATTTCGAGGATCTGTTTTTTCTGCTCATCATGCAGGGCGTACACGAGATCAAGTTTGTCGATGTACGGCTTAATCATATCTCCGAGTTCCCTGCAATTAACCATCTGTCTGAGATCGATACCGTGCGAAATGCCGATTATCCTGTTCCTCGGGAAATGCTTCCTGACCAGTGATGTGAGCAGGAAGAGGTGATGACAGATGATGAGATCCGGCTCAAGGTCTTCGACGGCACGCCTTATCGTCGAGATAAAAGCGTCCTCGAATTGCGCGATCATATACGGTGTGAGATCTCTGTATCTCGTCGAATGATATGGCATGATGTCGGACATCCCCGTTATGGCAAACGGGAGTGCGTTTGAATCGGCACTCGGGATGCTGACATTTTTCTTACAGCTTGCAAAGAGTTCATCCGATGCTTCGGCAGGAGACGTGTAGTTCCTGTCGAAAGAGATGATGTTATCGGTAAAGAATACCGGGTAACAAGCAACGCCGCTCGGAAATTCAACCGTGTCATCAATGTATATGCCGCAAACGACGGCCTGCGTATGGCCTGCTCTGTCGAATGCGTTCACGAGTTCTGTTAAGTAAGTGCCGCTTCCGGTGGAGTGCGGCTTCTGTGCTGTTATGTTTAGAATTTTCATGCACAGATAATACTATTGATGTGAGTGTTAAGGATATAAAACATAACAAATAATAATGCAAATTAAAATGCAAAAAATGAACGGGTTCAGAGAGCATAAAAAATACACGTCAAGACATCCCGCAGGCTTGCTTTTTAGCGTGCTTTTATAGTATAAAAATAGGGGTAAATCGAGGGAAAATATCGAATCAGCTGCTCCATAATTCCCATGGGACAGCTTGTTTTTGTAAAAGGGAGATTATGAGCTTATTCTACGAGGCGGATAAGACATTCGAAGAGCTGATGGATGAGAAGAAGAATTTCGTATTCATCGGAGAAGCGGGCTCGGGCAAAAGCGAGATCGTACTTAATGTTGCGGCAAAGCTTGCCGAGAGGACGGGCAAGGCAGTCGACCTCTTCGACCTCGACCAGACCAAACCCCTGTACAGATCGCGGGATATGCAGGCGGAATTCGCAAAGTGTGGAGTTACGATTCACTATCAGGACCAGTACCTCGACGCACCCGTGATGGTGGGCGGAGTGAGAGCATCACTGGTGAGCGAAAACTACACACTGCTGGATATTGGAGGAGGCCATCAGGCGGCCAAGTTTGCCGGTGCGTATAGCGACCTCCTCTCAAAGGATGATTCCGCCCCAGTTTACATAGTCAATCCTTACAGGCCGTGGACCAAGAGCGTGGATGCCATAGACGCCACCATGAAACACATACTCGGTTCCATGAGACTCGACCACATCTATATACTCGGCAATCCGAATCTCGGATATGCAACCACGCCGGAGGAATTCCTCGAGGGAATCAAGAGGATAAATGAACTCTTCGACGGGTATACGCATGTAAACAGCGCATGTGTGAGAAAAGATATCTATGAAGAAGTCAAAGATAAGACGGGCAAGAGCCTCGTTCCGATAGACCTCTTCTTAACCTATTCATGGGTTGATTAAATAAAAGATAAAGTACGTTTAAACTTAAGGAGGAATATTAATGGCAAGAATCGAAATCACAGCTGAGGCTTGCAAATCATGCTCCTACTGCGTCATCTCGTGCCCGAAGAAATGCATTGAGATTGGCGAGGCGGTAAACTCCAAAGGTTACCTCTACGCGACTTCGGTAAAGCCTGAGGACTGCATCGGATGTGCGATGTGCGCTCAGATTTGCCCTGAATCCGCAATCGAGGTATGGAGATAGGAAAGGAGAATGAAATGGCAGAACGTGTATTTATGAAGGGCACCGAGGCTATCGCCGAGGCAGCCGTAAGAGCAGGATGCCGCTTCTTTGCAGGCTATCCCATCACACCTCAGAATGAGATTCCGGAATATATGGCAAGGCGCCTTCCGGAAGTAGGCGGATCTTTCGTACAGGGAGAGAGCGAAGTCGCTTCCGTGAATATGCTTTACGGTGCTGCATCGACAGGTATAAGAGCCATGAGCTCGTCTTCATCATGCGGTATTTCGCTGTACAGCGAAGGCGTATCCTACTGTGCGTCGGCGCGTATACCGATGGTATATGTAAACGTACAGAGAGGCGGTCCGGGAATCGGAGCTATCCAGCCTGCCCAGCAGGATTACATGCAGGCCACCAAGGCTTCCGGAAACGGCGGATTCAGAATGATAGTGCTCGCACCTGACTCGGTTCAGGAGTGCGTGGATATGGTATATGAGTCATTCGATCTTGCCGAAAGAGATCAAAACCCGGTGCTCATACTCACCGACGGAGTTATGGGAACGATGATGGAGCCGGTGGTTCTTCCTGAGATGAAAACAGATGCAGAACTCGAGGCTTGCAGGGCTAAATTCCTTCCGAGAGCCATCATAGGCCACCCGCTCGGACAGCAGGCCAAATGCAGACCGGGATCCGTAGGCACGGGCCAAGAGGAAGTTAATATTGCTGCTGCTGAAATGTACAAGACCTGGGATAAGGACGTACGCGTAGAAGAATATATGATGGACGATGCTGAACTCGTATTTGCGGCGTACGGCATATCCGCGCGTATATCGAGAGCGGTCATAAGAGAACTCAGAGCGCAGGGCATCAAAGCCGGCATGATAAGACCTATTACGATTTCTCCGTTCCCGTATGATTCTTTCAGGAATCTTGATTTCAACAGAGTAAAGGGAATTATCGACGTAGAGATGTCCATACCTGCCCAGATGAGATGGGATGTTGACTATGCCGTACAGGGCAGATGTCCGATTAAGGAGATTCTCAGATCGGGCGGACAGCT
>JAFREV010000110.1 GCA_017434685.1 Mogibacterium sp. | reverse complement strand
TATTCAATTCCGTTTCTGCTGAGCCATTCAGATACATCATCAGGCAATTCGGAACCGCCCGAATAATGAACTGACAGTCCCTCACCGATATCCGCCTTCGGTGCAAGCTTAGCAATAGCCGTAATGCTCTGGCCGAAACGACCTCCTCCGTGCGAGCAGAACGGAATTATCCTCTTGCCCGCAAAATCGTACTCTTCGAGGAATGATGCAATCGGCATAGGTATGGATGCCCACCAATTCGGGTATCCGAGGAGGATGGTATCATAATCGTCCATGTTCTCCAAATGATTGACAAGTTCGGGCCTCGCCTGCTTATGCTGGTCTTCCTGTGCCTCCATCAGAACTGTATTATAGTCGCTCGAATACGCTTTGACCGGCGCAATCTCAATTATGTCTGCGCCTGTCTGCTTCTTTATTTCCTGCGCAATGCCTTCTGTATTGCCGCTCCATGAGAAATATGCAATCAGAACTTTTCCGGAAGTCTTAGTGTCAGCCGACTTCCCTGCCGCCGTCACTTTACCGCTGCGTTCACTTCCTGCATTCCTCACCAGACGCACTCCGAGATTATAGCTGGTCATATCTGTTTCTCCCGCCGCACGGTATGCGCTTCGCATGTTTTTGGCAAAGTCATTCCATCCTCCGCCGCGGTAAACATGCCTGGTTCCGGTCTCTGCTCCAGTCGGATCTTCAGCCTTGTCAACATCGTATTCTCCGTAATAATCCCAGCACCACTCATTCACATTGCCGTGGCAGTCGTAGAGTCCCCATGCATTCGGTTCAAAACTCCCGACCTCCACAGTCGTCTGTCTGTACTCTCCCGGCTTCGCCTCGAGCACTGAATCGTTGAAGTAGTTCTCCTCTATCTCATACGGATAGTGACCGTAGAAATTTGCCTCGCTCGCATCAAGTGACTTCTCGGTGTTGAAAGGCGTCTCTGTGCCCGCACGGCATGCGTACTCCCACTCCGCCTCAGTCGGCAATCTGTAGCCGTCAGCACTCATATCCCAACTGACAGTATCTGAAGAAATCGTATAAGCGGGCGTCAAACCTGCCTGTTCACTCTTTGCATTGGCATACTGAACCGCCTCCATCCACGTGATGTTCTCGACCGGGAACTTTTCTCCCTTGAATGTGCTCGGATTTGAGCCCATCAGTTTTTCATAATCTTCCTGTGTCGTTTCGTACGGGTCGATATAGAACGATGAGACTGTAACTTTATGCTGCAGTTCGTCTTCTATGCGCCAGTTCTCGGATTCGGGACTTCCCATATTGAATGTTCCGCCTTCTGCAAGAACAAATCCGTCGTCAACATCTTTTTGATTATTGTTTACTTGTTTTTCGGAAACGTTCTGTGTATCCTCAAAACTTTCAAATCCATTTTCGTTATTTGAAGGAATAATCATATTCATCACCAATCCTATAATTACTGCAACTGCAATGAACAGCAGCGGTTTTCTGTCTTTTTTTAATTCACCGTCGGAATCAGCCGTCCTCCTGAAAAGGGAAGCCACTTGGCATCCGGCAAATACCCAAAACAACAGCATAATCAAGTTTTCAAGAAGCACGATAACTCTGGACTTCTCATAATCCAAGAAGGCAAACACCGAACGGAAAAACATGTAATTTGTCCAGCCGCTTCGTAGGAACAGAAACAGACCGATGCCTGCAGCCAAGCAAAATCCCGAGGCAACGACTATTTTAGTTTTACCTTCGAGTTTCATACGCGCTGCCATCACAGGTATGTGCAAACCCAGGTGAATTCCCATCAGCACGAAAGACCAATGCGACATTGCGAGGTGCATCTGACGCGCCAGCGATACGGGAGCCATACCGTATAAAAACGGCACAGCGTGAGTGCTCATAGACATTCCCGAGAGCGGCGTAATAACAAATGACAACAGCAGCAGTAGGTTCACTGCTGTTGTCACTGTCCTGTAGGAGTTGTATTTACCCTTAAAAACTGCAGCGTACCACCTGCGATTTAAAACCTGATGGATAATGACCAATGCTGTCATACCCATGCCGATCCATTCATGCAGCGCCTCTCCGGTGACCTGATATGCCATCAGGAAAAGCAGGAGAACAGTCATACAGGCATCAATAATTCTTTTGATTGAATTGTTGTTACTTTTGTTTTGCATAAAACCGGCTCAGTATTACTTAAGTCCTTCAATCCACGACTTCAGTTCATCTTCCGAAGCGTTGCTTCCCAGTCTCTCACCCTCGAGCCAGGTTCCGCTTCCCGCATTTTCTTCAAGGTTCTTTCCGCTTCTTCCGATACCGCTTCCTCCGGATGTGCAGAACGGAATCATTGTAATCCCGTCGAAGTCATAAGCCTCAACAAACGTATCCATGATGCGAGGCTCCTCTCCCCACCAGATAGGATAACCGATGTATATTGTCGAATACCCGTCAAGTGATACAGGCTCACTTCCGATCTCCGGACGAGCCGATGCATCGTTCTGTTCATGCGTTGTGCGGCTGTTCGAATCATGCCAGTCTAGATCCGCATCAGTATATTTCTGAGCCGCCTTGATTTCATATGTATTCGCACCGGTTACTGCAGCGATTTTTTCGGCTACACCTTTGGTAGTTCCGGTTGCGGAGAAATAAACTACGAGAGTTCCTTTTTCACTCATATCCGTATTATCTCCTTCTTCCTTTATTTCTTCTGCCTGCTCCTCTGAAGCTGCAGCTTCATTCTCTGGCTCCGCAGGCTCTTCTGATGTGCCGCCCGAGCATGCTGTCAGCCCGATAATCAGGCACAGTGTCAACAGAATTGAAAATAACTTTTTCATAATCAGGTCTCCTTGCTTATACATTTCTTACTTCAGCTTGCCGTAGTCTTCATCCGACACCGCTTCGAGCCACTCGTTACTTGTCTCTTCACCTTCTATCTCCAAAGCCAGATGAGAGAACCATGAATCCGGTGCTGCTCCGTGCCAATGCTTTACCTCTGCAGGAATGTTGATCACTGACCCCGGTGTCATCTCTACGGCTTCTTTGCCCCATTCCTGATAATAGCCTCTGCCTCCTATGCAGATAAGCATTTGCCCGCCACCGTTCTTCGCATGGTGCACATGCCAGTTATTTCGGCAACCGGGCTCGAATGTCACATTGAATACAGGTACTTGCTCCGTAGAAACATCTGCGAGGTAGCTCTGTCCCACGAAGAATTCTCCATATGGATTCGGTTCTCCGATTGGGAAGAAAATGCTGTTCTGATACTTATCTCTTTCTGTCTGAACGATCTTGTCACTCATTTATTTCATCTCCTTTTTCAAAAGCCTTATAAGACAGTTATAAGTAATTTCATATATAGACTGGTATTTAAAATCCACTTCCGCCTCTTCCATAGCCTCTTTCTGCTTTTCAGTCACCTCAGCATACGGATAGATTCCGAACATAACCGGAAAGAATACATACATTATTTGTTCGACTTCCTCTTCACTCATATTCGAACAGTGTTTAACAAGTATCTCTCTGAAAAGGTTCAGCGATTTTCCGTAAGCTCTTTTAAAGGATGCCAGGAGTTCTTCACGACTGTTTTCCTCCATATCAAAGTTGTTCATAGACAGAAGTCTCAGTAGTTGAGTTCTCCTTTCAAGAGATTTAGCGATCAGCTCGGCAAGTTTCTCACTGTCGAAGATCTGCTTGCTGTTCAGGAGGCTTTCCAGGTTCTCATTCCATCTGTCATATTCTCGCTCGAACAGTGCGAGAAATATTTCTTCTTTTGTATGGAAATAGTTATATATAGTCGGACGTGAGAAAGAAGTGACATTACTGACCTCCTTGATCGTAATGTCTTTGAAACTCATAGTCTGATAAAGCTGTTCGCATGCATTTACGATCTCTTCTCTTCTCTGTACGATGATCTCCGGAGTTCCCTTGAACATGTTATTTCTCCTTTCGCAAGTTGAAAAAGCACCAGTATTTTGCCATTCACATTTTTGAGTGCAATAACGTTGATATTTGCATGGCTGAGTTTTTACCCCAGCCATGCAAATAATCTGACCATTATTATTTCCTTGTGCATATTCACAAAGAATTTTCATGATTTTATTACCTTTCTTTATCTCCTTAAATTAAAAATTACTCAGTAACAGTAAAAGCAAAAGTAGCTTCATGTGTCTTATAAGTAGCCTTAATTGTACCAGAACCAGCGCCAGTAGCAGTAACATTACTACCCTTAATAGTAACAAAAGCGCTACCAGTCTGTACAGAATAAGTAGCATCAACCTTTACAGGAGCAGCGCCATCAAAAATAGCATAAGCAATAAGGTCAACACTTTCACCCTTAGTAAGAGCAAGACCAGCACCAGTATCTTCAACTACAATGCCAGTAACCTTATCCTCAGTTTGGTCAAAAATGACTTTGG
>JAFREV010000109.1 GCA_017434685.1 Mogibacterium sp. | reverse complement strand
GTTCGTCGCAAAGAAGGAAGATATATCCGCGGATGAGAGCAGGATAAACGAAGCTCTCGCGAAACTGGCAGATGATTTCAAGGCGTTGACTTATCTGGGACTATCCCGGGATGAGGCCAGGCAGAGGGCCCTTGAAGAGATAGACTCTGTTCTGATGAAAACCCGGACTGAGTAACAGGCGGTATAACTAATAAATGGGGGTTTCCATGATAACAGTAAAGGACTTACACAAGAAATACGAAGACAATGTTGCGCTGGACGGCATGAATATGAGCATCCCGACAGCTTCTATCTATGGACTTGTCGGAACCAACGGAGCAGGAAAAACCACGGTAATCAATCACCTTGCAGGTGTGCTGAGGCAGGACTACGGTGAGATGAGCTTCGATGGCGAAGACGTGTGGGAGAATGCCGAACTTAAAGATCGCATATCAGTCATTCCGGATGAGCTGTATTTCCCAATGCCTTACAGCCTGGATGATATGGGCAGATTGTACAGCGGCCTTTACGGCAGGTGGAATGAAGAGAGGTTCCGTGAAATGATAAGCACCTTCAGGCTCAGTAATACTGACAAGCTCAGGTCGTTTTCAAAGGGCATGAAAAAACAGGCCGCTTTCTGCCTTGCAATGTCCACGATGCCCGACTATCTGCTTCTCGATGAGCCGATTGACGGACTCGACCCGATAGTCCGAAAGCAGGTCTGGAAATACATAGTGGATGATGTTGCGGACAGACAGATGACGGTGCTCGTATCCTCGCACAACCTGAAAGAGATGGAAGGCATATGTGACAGGATAGGGATTATCCAGAGCGGACACACGGTACTGGAGCGTGACATGGATTCACTCAGAGGCGACCTTCACAAGATACAGGTGTCATTCGGCAGCAGGCCGGCAGCTGAGAAAAATGGCCCGCCCACAGAAGCTTCAGAGGATAATAAAGTCTCTGATTCAGACCCATACAGAGAGCTGAATGTTTTGCATAAGGAGTCGCGCGGTGCAGTTGACCTGCTTCTGGTCGGAAACACGCAGGAGGAGATCAGAGAAGCTATTGAAAAACAGAATCCGGTGGTATTCGACGTGCTGCCGCTGACGCTTGAAGAGATATTCATACATGAGCTGGGAGGTGACGATGATGCTATCAACGAGCTCTTATTCTAAGACATTAATCAGAGACAATCTATCGAGATTCAGTGTACTGCCACTTCTCGGGTTTGTAGCGCTCTTTGCTGCGGGAATATTACCGGGCCTTATGAGTTACAGGCGCTTTGTATATGTATCTCAGTATTCTGAGAGCGTTATGAAGGGTTCAGCATTTACAATAAATGCCATCATTACGATAATCGCGATAATATCTGCGGTGTGGGTATTCGGATATCTGCATGAAAACGCACAGGCGGGCGCGATGCACAGGATGCCTGTAACGCGAAAGAGTCTTTTCGGTTCTGCGGTTATCTCAGGATGGATAATGACGGCAATTCCCATCATCGCGTTTGCAATAATGACATTCGTGCTCAGAGGCGCAAGCAGCACGGAGAAACAGATATATGACATCTACAGCTCTTTTATGATCAGGCCATTGCCTGCTGCAGAGATATTCACTGCTGCGCATGCTCTGAGCTTTGCGATTAAGAGTCTGGTGACAGCAAGCTTTGTATTTGCCGTATCCTGCCTTGCGGCTGTCATTTCAGGGAGAAAGACCATACACGCTCTTCTGGCAATGTTCCTGCTTGTGCTACCGGTCACACTGGCGGTTCAGACGGAAAGTTTGTGCAGAGGCTATCTGCAGGGATTCGACGGGCTGAATATTAATTACAAGCTCCTTGGAGCGCTGGGATTTGCCGTATCGGATGAAGAGTTCAGGATACATGCCGGCTACACAGCATACTACATAGTGCTCTCAATTGCACTGCTCGCGCTTGCGCTATGGATATACAAAAGAGTCAGGCTTGAAAGAGTAGGCAATGCTACGACATTCCAGATTGCAGGAGACATACTTGCGTCACTTCTTACAATAATCTGCACATTCGGAACAGCCCAGTTATTCGCATCCGCGACAAGCGGCAGCGAAGCCGAAAAGCCGGTGAGATTTGTAATAAGCGCATTAATCGCTTCAGCTGTATTCTATGCAATAATGCGCATGATCGCAGACAGCAGCCCTGTGATTTTTAACAAAAAAACACTCAGGCAGTATGGAATATGTCTTGCGATTATTGCAGTAATCACATCGATTACGGTGCTCGATGTCACGGGCTATTCCAACAGAATTGCAAAAATAGCAGATGCGGAAGACATAGAGAGTATACATATTAAATCCGGATTCCCGTCCAATATAACAGAAGTGGACGATGATTTTACAGATCCTGAAACGATTGAGGCGGTGGCCGGCCTCAGGGAGGCGATTTATCTCGACCGGAAAGTCAGCGATGAAAACGACTATGGCAGCGAGACCTTCGAACTTACATGGAAGCTCAAAAACGGAAAAGAGATTAAGCGGACCTATGAAGCCAGGACCGGAAAACAGTTCAAGAAAACGAATGCTGCGCTTAAGAAGCTGTATGAATCAGAGGCGTACAAAGAGAAGGTAGCAATCGATGTTGAAACTGTTTTGAAAAAGACAGATAAAATAGAATTGTATGGTACGGGAG
>JAFREV010000108.1 GCA_017434685.1 Mogibacterium sp. | reverse complement strand
CGGCCTACCTCAAAAAGCTCGACCAGATGATCAGAGCGGCGCGCAAGAGACCTGAGGGAAGGGCGCAGGCAGAGGCAGCGGCCATCATGTGGTACCTGTGGCTCTCCGAGGACTCGCCTCTGTTCGGAAAGGACAAGATGACGACCTTCGAGAGGTATTTCATCGAGGACAAAGAAACGCACAAAGAGCAAAAAGTGCCGTACTACAAACTCATCGAAAAGGAAGAGACGGCAGATACGATACTTAAGGAATTCGGCATCGATCCGAATAACGGAAGGATACTCAACGGTCATGTGCCGGTTAAGATAAAGGACGGCCAGACGCCTATCAAGGCGGGAGGCAAACTCTTCATCATCGACGGCGGAATATCCAAGGCCTATCAGAAGACCACGGGCATCGCCGGATACACGGCAATCATGACTTCAAAGCATATGTATCTCGCAGAGCATCAACACTACGAGCCGATTAGGGAGGACGGAACACAGACATTCCACAGACCGACCATGCATCTGGTTTCATCAGCGCCGGAGAGGCGACTTATCAGAGAGACGGACAACGGGGAGGAACTTCGCGGACAGATTGCCTATCTCGAAGTGCTCTACGACGCATTCAAAAACGGAGACATTAAAGAAGTATATTAGAATTAAAGGGGAACAAAAATGTATTTAAACAGCAACCTGACTGCTCTTGCAGTCATCCCGGGAATACTTATCATCGCGTATGTGTACAGGAAGGATAAGGTCGAAAAAGAACCTGTCGGACTTGTAATCAGGACAATCATCGCAGGCGGGATATCCTGTATTCTGGCAGGAATACTCGAGAGCGCTGAGGCTCAGGTCCTGCCGCAGTATCCACAAGGGACCTTGCAGTATGCGCTGCTCACGTCATTTGCGATGGCTGCGCTCTGCGAAGAAACCGTAAAGTACATAGCCATGAGAGTTTTCACTTGGAAGTATCCGGGCTTCAACTACAGATTTGACGGAATCGTTTACGGTGTAGCATCAGCAGTCGGATTTGCGATTTTCGAGAATGTAATGTATGTAACGCAGTACGGATTCCAGACCGGAATCGTAAGAGCATTCACCGCGGTGCCTCTTCACGCATCCTGCGGAGTATTCATGGGAGTGTTCTACGCATATTCCAAGCAGGCTGCCATACTCGGCAAATCGCCTGCACCATATACACTGCTTGCACTGCTCGTGCCTATGCTCCTCCACGGAGTATACGACACCATGGCATTTATGGGCCAGGCAGGAACACTGCCGTTGCTCGTGCTGGTAGTAATCATGTATGTAGTCGTCATCAAGACCATCAACAAGATGTCGGCTGAGGACTATAGATCGGGATTCTATCCGAGAGCACGCAGCATAGATATAGATATGGACCGCTTATAAGGGGCTTATAGTATAAGTAACGATGATTTAAAACGGAAGGATTAAGAGAAAAGAGAGAATGATTAGAACGAAAGAAGAATTCAAACAAGAGTACAGCAGATTATCGAAAGAGATATTCGACAAAGAGGTTGAACAGCTCGACAGCTACGACAAAGCAGCAGTAATGGCTAAGCTGGTCACAGAGCAGGCCAAACTTCTCAGAGAAGAAAACGGTAAAAGGGACGAAGGACAGAAAAAGGTTTATTACTTCTCCATGGAATTCCTCATCGGAAAACTTATGGAGAATTATCTCATAAATCTGGGAATCAGAGATATTGCAGCAGAGGGACTTTCCGAGTTCGGAACGGATATCGAGGACATATTTGCATGTGAGCCTGATCCGGGGCTCGGAAACGGCGGTCTCGGAAGACTTGCCGCATGTTTCCTCGACTCCATGGCAGCGCTCGGAATCTGGGGCGACGGTATGGGTCTCAGATACAAATTCGGTCTCTTCAAACAGAAGATCGAGAGCGGATATCAGATTGAGCTTCCGGACGCATGGCTCGACGAGGGTTATGTCTGGGAGACAGCCAAGCCGTCAGAGGCCGTGTTCGTAAGATTCGGTGGCACGGTCGACAGAATCTTAAAAGACGGTGAGATGGAGTACATCCACAAGGACTACGACACGATAAGAGCCGTGCCTTATGATGTTCCTATCATCGGAGCGGGCGGAAAAGCCATCAACACACTCCACCTCTGGGATGCTCAGCCTGTCCACGATTCCATAGACATGCATGCGTTTAACGAGGGCAGATACAGCGATGCTATGGCAGAGAGATCTCAGATCGAGGCCATCACGAGCATACTCTATCCGGATGATACAAACGGAATAGGAAAGCAGCTCAGGCTTCGCCAGGAGTACTTCCTCGTA
Organism: Mogibacterium sp.; assembly: GCA_017434685.1. Classification (GTDB taxonomy): domain Bacteria; phylum Bacillota; class Clostridia; order Peptostreptococcales; family Anaerovoracaceae; genus Crickella. Next base: position 6,559 of record JAFREV010000108.1, on the reverse strand, counting down.
GCTGCCGGAATCGGCATGATATTCGACAACTACAAATCCAAATACGGAGACGGCGAATGGGATAAGATGCCTGAACGCATCCAGATTCACATCAACGATACGCATCCGACTATGTGCATACCTGAGATGATGAGAGTTTTCCTCGACGAGATAGGCCTGAAGTGGGACGACGCATGGAAAATCGTAAAGGGAGTTGTTTCCTTTACAAACCACACGGTTCTGCCTGAAGCCCTCGAGAAGTGGAACATCCCACACTTCCAGCAGCTCCTGCCTCGCATTTACATGATCATCGACGAGATTAACACACGCTGGCAGAAGAGCCTTCCGGCCAAGGCGGATAATTGGCAGGAACTTTCGAGAAACACTTCCGCCCTCTGGGACAACGAAGTCAAGATGGCGAATCTTTCGGTAATCGGAAGCCACTCGGTCAACGGAGTATCCGCACTTCACAGCGACATACTCACCAAGACCGTTTTCAAGGAGTTCTATGAGCTCTCGCCTGAGAAGTTCAACAACAAGACGAACGGCATCAGCCACAGACGTTTCATGATCCAGGCGAACCCGGGACTTGCAAGACTTATAGACAGCAGGATAGGAACGAACTGGCAGAGCAATTTCGAAGAGATCAAGCAGATTGAAGCGTTCAAGGATGATCACGGATTCCTCGATGAGCTTGCCAAGGTCAAGAGAGAGAATAAACTGAGACTTGCCAAATACATCAGCGATTACATGGAAATCGACGTGGATCCTGATTCCGTATTCGATGTGCAGGTCAAGAGAATTCACGCATACAAGAGGCAGCTTCTCAATGGATTCAAAATCCTCGATCTCTACAACAGACTCAAGGAAAATCCGAACCTGCCTATCAATAACCACACATTTATCTTTGCGGGCAAAGCCGCACAGGGCTACGCATTTGCCAAGGAAGTTATCAAGTTCATCAACAGCCTGGCGGACATGGTCAACGCGGATCCTGTAATAAGCAAGAGGATCAAGGTCGTGTTCATGGAGAACTTCCGCGTGTCGAACGCCCAGCTCATCTATCCGGCAGCGGATGTCAGTGAGCAGATTTCGACAGCGGGCAAAGAAGCCAGCGGAACGGGTAACATGAAGTTCATGATGAACGGTGCGGTCACGCTCGGAACCATGGACGGTGCGAACGTAGAAATCAGTCAGCTTGCCGGCATGGACAATATCTGCATATTCGGATATTCCTCAGACGAGGTGGACAATTTCTACATGCACGGCGGCTATTCGGCTCAGCAGTGCATAGACAACGACGCACGCCTCAGGAAGATGATCGGACAGCTTGTGGACGGCACCTTCAGCAAGAGCAACTATAACTTCTGGGGCATTCACGATGCACTTCTCAGAAGCAACGACGAGTATTTCGTGCTCGGCGACTTCGATTCGTATGTCAAAGCCTTTGAAGATATGGATAAGATCTACAACGATAAATACAGATGGAACGCAATGTCGCTTGCCAATATTGCCAATTCGGCATTTTTCAGCAGTGACAGAACAATCGCAGAGTATGCGGAGGATATCTGGCATACCAAATAGATAAAAGGGGAGGCTGGTAAGAATGAAAAAAAAACAATGCATCGCAATGCTGCTTGCAGGGGGCCAGGGAAGCAGGCTCGGAAAGCTGACTACAAACATAGCTAAGCCGGCGGTATCTTTTGGCGGCAAGTACAGAATCATCGATTTCGGACTGTCGAACTGCCTGAGCTCGGGCATCGACACGGTGGGCATACTCGTGCAGTATAAACCGCTCATCCTGAACAGATATGTCGGAACGGGCGAATCCTGGGACATGGCTGTTCAGGACGGAGGCGTTCACATCCTGCCTCCGTACGCCAGTGAAACGGGCGGTGAGTGGTACGAGGGCACGGCCGATGCCATCTACCACAATATAGACTTCATAGACATGTACGAGCCGGAGAACGTGCTCATACTCTCGGGCGACCACATCTACAAGATGGATTACAACCTCATGCTCACTGAGCATCTTGAGAACAACGCGGACCTCACCGTATCCGTAATCGAGGTACCGTGGGAGGAAGCCAGCAGATTCGGCATCATGTCTACGGACGACGAAGGCAGAATTACGAAGTTTGCCGAGAAACCTAAAAAACCTGACAGCAATCTCGCTTCGATGGGCATCTACATTTTCAAATGGAAAGTCTTGAGAAAGGCATTGCTGGACGATCACGATGATGAAAAATCCAGCCACGATTTCGGCAAAGACGTAATCCCTAAAATGCTTGCCGAAAAGAAAAAGCTCTTCGTGTACAGGTTCCAAGGTTACTGGAGAGACGTCGGAACCGTCAAGAGTTACTACGACAGCCAGATGGACCTCATGGACGACATGGAGCACATCAACGTGTTTACCAAGGACCAGAAGGTATATTCAAATTCCAACTTCTATCCGCCTCAGTTCATAGGACCTAAGGCAAATATAAGCGACTCGCTCATCTGCAACGGCTGCACGGTTTACGGCACAGTTTCACATTCTATACTGGGCTCGGGTGCAATCGTCGGAGACGGCAGCGTGGTCGAGGATTCCATAGTGCTTCCTAATGCCAAGATAGGCAGGAATTGCAAGGTTAAAAATGCGATTATCAACGAGGGCTATGAAACCGAAGACAATGCAGAGATAGGCGATCCGGACGGTGAAGTCGCCGTATTCGGAAGAGCCAAGTTATCAATATAGGAAAGGGGGCAGAGAAGATGAAAACAATCGGACTTATTTCTGCTAACTACAGCAGCAGCGAATTCGGCGAACTTCTGGAAAACAGATCGCTCGCATCCCTGCCTTACGGAGGCAGATACAGACTTATCGACTTCGCACTTTCCAATATGAGCAACTCAGGAATCACTACGGTAGGCGTTATCGCACCGTATGACTCGGGCTCACTCATAGACCACATTGGAATCGGAAGTCCTTGGTCGCTCGGAAGAAAGAGCGGCGGACTCTTCGTAATGCCGGGTTCAGCTTACGGACTTCAGTCAATGGGCAGCAGATTCCTGCTCCGCGACCTCATCAAGAGCAAGAGATTCTTTGAAAGAGATGACGCGGACTACGTCATACTGGCCAGCAGCACGGATGTATGGAACATAGACTTCGGACCTGTAATCAGCCAGCACGAGGAGTCAGGCAGCCCGATTACCATGATCTATAAGAAAGTTCCGAAGGGTGAGGACTACTACGGCTTCTTCCTTGATATAGATGAAGAGGGCAAAGTTAAGTCTATAAATACCGAGGGCTATGCATGGTCTAACTACTTCGCTGACTGCTTCATAGTGGACAGAGAGTATATGCTCGATTTCATGAGTTGGTATGAGACTCTCGAGTACATGGATATGGTTCAGATTATCAGGGATAATATGGACACAATGGACATAGACACTTACGAGTTCAAGGGCTACCTCGGCAAGATTAAGAATCCTGTCGACTTCATCAAGGTCAACCAGGACATGACGGACTATGACATCCGTAACGAAGTATTCTGTAACAGCGAAAGACCGATATTCACCAAAGCCCAGGACGAAGCGCCGGTTTTCCACGACAAGGATGCAGACGTCAGAAACTCCCTGATCTCCGCAGGATGCAGGATTGAGGGCAAGGTCGAAAACAGCATCATCTTCCGTTCGGTCAACGTCGGAAAAGGTGCTGTCATCAAAAACAGCGTAATCATGATGCACGGAGAAGTCGGAGCCGGTGCGGTTCTCAATAACGTGATTGCCGACAAATATGTCAGCATCACGGACGGTGTCAAGATCTACGGAACCAAAGACGCACCTGTTGTGCTGGGTAAGGACAAGAAGATATAAGAGAACAGAGAGCAGGCGACCTGCCTGAAAACAATAGGAGACGCTATGCCTAACAAAAAGAAAAACGTACTGTTTGCGGCATTTGAAGCAACACCTTTTATAAAAACCGGAGGACTCGGCGATGTAGCCGGGTCCCTTCCTGCTCATGTAAAGTCCAAGGACTACGACGCGAGGGTAATTCTCCCTCTGCTGAGCTCCATTCCGGATGAATACAGGAGCAATATGAAGTACGTGATGAACTATGAGGTCAGGCTCGGATGGAGATCCCAGTACTGCGGGCTTTTCACGCTGAGGATGAACGGAGTTTACTACTACTTCCTCGACAACGAGTACTACTTCAAACGCCCGCAGGTTTACGGCGAATACGATGACGGTGAGCGCGTGGCGTTCTTCTCGAAAGCCGTGCTCGAGACCATCAGGCATATCAGGCGCTCGTTCAAGGTGGACATACTCCACTGCAATGACTGGCACACGGCTCTGATTCCGGTTTACCTGAGAGAGCACTACAACGGAGACCGCATCTACGACCCTATCAAGACGGTCTTTACCATCCACAACCTCAAGTTCCAGGGACAGTACAGCAGGTTTGTGACGGGCGATGTGCTCGGGCTCAGAGGAACTCCGGCGGACGGCCAGATGATACACAACGACGCCACCAACTATCTGCAGGGTGCGGTTATCTACGCTGATGCCGTGACCACGGTAAGCCCGACCTACGCGGATGAGATCTGCACCATGGAGTACGGAGAAGGGCTCGAGGGACTTTTCGAATCGAGGCGCTACAAACTCTCCGGCATCATCAACGGCATAGACAGAGACAGCTACAATCCGAAGACGGACAAAGCAATAGCCGTAAACTATGACGAAAAAACCGTCTTTGAAAAAAAGATAGAAAACAAGCTCGCGCTCCAGAGGGAGATAGGCCTGAGGGAAGACCCGGACATTCCGCTTTTCGGTATGGTATCGAGACTGACCACTCAAAAAGGCGCGAACCTCATCGCAGACCTCCTGCCGTCGTTTAAGAATCTCGATATGCAGGTGGCTGTGCTCGGAACGGGCGACGGCGCATACGAATATGCGATAGGCGACTTTGCCTACAGAAACGGAGATAATTTCGCAGCTTGCATCACCTTCAACGAGCCGCTTTCACGCAGGTTCTACGCCGGAGCCGACGTATTCCTGATGCCGTCACTCTTTGAGCCTTGCGGACTTGCCCAGATGATCTCGATGAGATACGGAACTCTGCCTCTGGTCAGAGAGACGGGCGGCCTTAAGGACACTGTCAACGGATACTGGGACGTAGGTGAGGAGGCCAACGGCTTCTCGTTCAAGACTTTTGACAGCACGGGCCTTTGGAACGCAGTTGAGCTCGCGCTGGATATCTGGAACAATAAGCCGGATGTATGGAAGAAACTCATGCTGAACGCCATGTCAATGGACTACGGCTGGGATGCTTCGGCCGAGAAATACCGCGAATTGTATGACAGCCTGCTGCAGTAGAACCGTAATACTGCGGCATAAATATGTGCATTAATAAAGAAAATGGGGAAAGGCGGTCACGAGTTTTGGGAAAAGAAAGAGAGACACGTGACGATCAGACAATAATCAGATGTTAATTTATCACGATTCAAGAAAGAAAGAGTACAGAGAGCCCTTTGGTGCAGCAGAGATCGGCGCCAAGGTCTCTCTTTCGATTGATGTTAAAGAGGATGCCGGTCTCGTCACCGCAGAGCAGGTGAGTGAGGCAAAGGATTCGCTGCGCTCTGTGCGAGCGATGGTATGGAGGGGAGAGGCAGTCTCGCCGACATACTATGACATGTCAGAGTCCGAGGCCGGATCAGGCCGCTTCAGCACGGAGTTTAATGTGCCGGATGAAGGCTGCCTGCTTTGGTATGCATTTGAAATAAAGTGCGGCGCTGAGGACGGAAGCGAATACACCGTATATTACGGAAACAACAGTGCCTGCCTCGGCGGTGTAGGACAGACCTACGAATACAGCCCGGAGTGCTATCAGATTACGGTATACAGACCATCAGAGGTTCCTGATTGGTACACGGACGGCATAGTTTACCAGATATTCCCTGACAGATTTGCCAGGGACGATGACTGGGAGGCAAGGTGCAACGCGGCAAACGAGAGGGTGAACTCAAGGCGCGAGGATGTAAAGCGCGTGCTTGAACAGGATTGGTATAAGCCTGCAAATTACGTCAGAGATGACCGCGGTCACGTGGCCGAGTGGGATATATACGGCGGAAGCCTTAAGGGAATTGAGAGCAAGCTCGACTACATCAAATCCCTCGGTGCGAGCACGATCTACCTTAATCCTATATTCGAGGCTACCTCAAACCATCGCTATGATACAGGCAACTACATGCACATAGATCCGGCTCTCGGTACGGACGAGGATTTTGTGCACCTGGCAGAGGTCGCAAAGGAAAAAGGCATACGCATCATACTAGACGGGGTGTTCAGTCACACGGGCTCGGACAGCATATACTTTGACAAATACGGAAACTACCCTAGCCGCGATGCGGGAGATGTTGCGGAGCACAAAGGTGCCTGGAACAACGAGGATTCCCCTTACAGGAGCTGGTACAAATTCGATGAAAATGAGAGTATCGGCTACAAATCCTGGTGGGGTGTAGAGGACCTTCCGGAAGTAAATGAAGATGACGAAAGCTACAGGGAGTTTTTGCTTTCTGATGAGGGCGTCATCGCCCAT
>JAFREV010000107.1 GCA_017434685.1 Mogibacterium sp. | reverse complement strand
CGTCGATTTTCCCAGCGTTCCCTGACAACCCGTACATCGATCTCTTTGCTACGATGGATCCTGCCAAGGAAGTCGGCGGAGACTTCTATGACTTCTTTATGATTGATGACAAGCAGCTGGCTCTCGTAATTGCCGATGTATCGGGCAAAGGCGTTCCGGCAGCACTCTTCATGGTAATCGCCAAGACACTTATCAAGAATCAGGTTGCCATGGGCAAATCTCCGGCGGAGGCTCTCGAAAACGTCAACAACCAGCTTGCGGAAGGCAACGAATCATGCCTCTTCGTAACGGTATGGCTGGCTGTACTTGATCTTACGACAGGTGAAGTCATAGAGGCGAACGCAGGACATGAAAATCCTGCACTGTGCAGAAAGGACGGCACATTCGAAATGGTCAAACTCAGACATTCACCTGCCGTCGCCATGATGGAAGGTATGCAGTATAAAGAGAGAACATTCCACCTCGATCCGGGGGATACGCTCTTCGTATACACCGACGGCGTTCCTGAGGCTACGAACAAAGACATGCAGATGTTCGGCGAGGAAAGACTTGAGATGGCTCTCAACAAATATAAAGACCTTGAAATGAAGGATCTGCTGCCGGCAATCAGACGCGAAGTCGATGAGTTCGTCGGTGATGCGGATCAGTTCGATGATATAACCATGCTCGGATTCCGCCTCAAAGAAGGGGACAGCAAATGACAGATCACGTAAAGGAAATGTCACTGCGCTGCGCAGAGCGTAACGAAACCGTCGAAGAATGCCGTAAGCTGGGAAATATTACCCTCGATGAGTTCCTGCAGCTTCAGGCGGATAAAGTGATAAAAAACAGCAAGCTCAGCCCGCTTGTCAGTCCGGATGATTTTTACGGATCAACTGCCGAATACGTCGAAAAAAGACTCGGCAGAGAAGCGGGACGCGAGGCTGATGAAGCTGTCAGATGCGGAGTGATCAGCACTTCGGATCATCACGGATCGCTGTTTTGCGCGCAGACATTTCAGGGTGACCTGCTGTTCGGAGAATTGCTCCGAAAGCTCGGATATACGGGCAGGCATGTGACCATACATGGGGGAAGCCAGGTCGAGCTCGGCAATGTCACGTACGCAAGGGGCTTTTGCACATATACATCAGCTGCCGAAAAACACCAGGTACCTCTTTTCCCGTCAAAGGACAGGCAGAGACTCAGCTCTCATGCCCAAGCGGTAAGCCCTGAGATGATACAGCTTTTATTCAGCCATCTCGATGAAAGCGATGAGCCGGAATTCGTTAAAGACAGCATCGGCAGCATCTGCACCAAATTATGGGTGGATACGGGTATACCCGAAAGCGGAAGGTATGCCGATCAGACCGTGACGGCAGGAGCCAAACTCTCATCGCTCTTGTTCAGCGGGGGTGATTGGCCGATTCTCACATATATCGAGCTCGAAGAGCTTGCAGCAGAGATAATTAAAAAGGAATTGAGAGACAGCAACTCGCTGCTTTCACATCTCATCTTCGATCCAAAGAACCGTGCTTACATGCAGAGTGCGGCTACGGGTGGCGGAGTTTCATCTGCCGGCCTTCTCTTCAGAAATGTCGATGAGAGAGGGCGCAAGAGTCTGCTCACTCTGACCGAAAACGGAGAACTCACGGGCAGGGGATGGCACGGCGAAGAACTCAAGTATTCTGCAAATGCGGACACTCTGTGCACTTTGCTCGACGAAAGACATATATTCCCGGGACTTTTCGTAATCGCGCTCGTACTGGCTTTCGAGCGAGGCATCACTTGGATGGGCGGTATGTTCCAATCCTGCTATCTTCCTAAATGGCAGAACGGCTTGGTTAAACTGCTCATCGAGTGCGGATATAAAAGTGAAGCTGGAAACTTCTCGCTGTATGACTGCAGCGGATACATCTGCGGACCGATGTTTGCCCAGTACGAGGGAGAGAGCTTCGCTACGGTCGCAGGCCCGCTGGAATTCTATATGAATAGACCGAACTGGGACAAACTTAGAGATATGATGCTCGGAACGGGGCTCTGGGATGCCCATCAAATAGGGCTGACTGAGATGTACTTCGACCTCTTCGGACCTGTAGAAAGGGAAGAAGACTGGTACAGAAAGATAACAACGGAGCTTTACGGGAGATTCCCGAATGCTCTGCCTAAAGGAAATAAATAGAGATAATGAAGAAACTAACAGCATTATTACTCATCTTAATATTGACGCTAAGCGCTTTTTCGATTACTTCTTGCAGCAGTCCGAAAACCGGAGCTGCTGATGCAAGTGCCGAAGATGCGGCTGCTGAAGTTGAATCGGCAGAGACCGGGTTTGATACCACGCCTCATGCTAAGGCAGACGGCAGTAAACACCGCATTGCTTACGTCGACTACGATGAATACCTGCCGGCCAGCAGGCAGCTCTACTATATCCTCTCGGGACTTGAAGAACTCGGATGGATAAAAGAAGGCAGCCTGCCTTTTGATATGGAAAAAATCGAAAGCGGCAAGATGTCTACAAAGGATATGTACGCCGCTCTGTCAAAGGCCTAACTCGGCGATTATCTCGAGTTTGTCGGAGATGCCTTTTATTACATGGGATATGATGACCCGGAGAGTATTACGAAGGATCTTAAGGCCCGCGCTGGAAAGGACATAGACCTCGTCATTACCTTCGGTACAAGTGCCGGCGCTCTTGTAAGCGACATGGGGCTTTCCGTACCGATGATAGACTTCTCGGCTACAGACCCTGTAGCTTCGGGCATAATCAACAAGACCGAGGGCGGAAGCGGCAAAAAAAATGTCTGGGCTCAGGTGGAACCATCCGTACCGCTGAGACAGCTCAAATACTATTATTCAATTAAACCTTTTGAGAACCTGGGTGTGATTATTTACGGAGATGAGACCATATCCGGCGTTCCGGATATACGCAAATCCGCAGCGCAAAACGGATTCAGTCTTACAAAATATAATATAGAAGAGCAGCCGAGAGAGACCGAGGAGGAACTTGCGGCCTATTACGACCTTGTAGAGAAGCAAATCAAAAAAATTGTCAAAGAAGACATAGATGCGTTCTTCCTTACTATCGACCTTGTCAACGATTACGATCAACTGCCTCGCATGCTCAAACCTTTCTATGACAAAGGTATTCCGGTCTACATGATGGATGATCTTGAGACCGTAAAGCGCGGCGGCACTATGTTGATACTCGCAAGTGACCTCGAGAATGTCGGCAGATTCATAGCCGATGCCACTGCCAAGATACTGAATGGCGCACCGGCAGAAACTTTGGAATGCACATATACGAGTTCGCCGGGAATCTATTTGAACTATAAAGTTGCAAAGCAAATCGGATATCCTCTGGATTTCGAATTACTTTCGGCATGTGATGAGATTTTTACAGGGGAGTAGTGATATGAAAAAGAAACAGACTAAACAAAAACTCACCCTGATAATGCTGATAATAGTAGCTGTTTTTGCGGTCAACTTCGTATCCGCGATGGGTTTTTTGAATTATCGCGCGACAGCAATCGAACTCGAGGACAGTGTCATAACCAGAATAGAGCAGGATGCCGTATCGGATATTGAATCGTCTCTTTCATTCGGTAAGAGTTTCACTAATTTCTACGGCATGCAGGAAATATTCGACGAGTTCAAAGGAGTATATCCGGGTCCTCGTCCGTTTGTCATCTCCAGGTACGGAGAACTCATGTATTACAGTGATGAAAACAGAGGGGATGACGATATCCAAAAGGT
>JAFREV010000106.1 GCA_017434685.1 Mogibacterium sp. | reverse complement strand
TCCAAAGAAATTCTGAAGCTGATAGAAGACGTTAACAAGAAATACAACAATACCGTTGTAATAGTAACGCACAACGAAGCGATTAGGGACATGTCCGATCATATCATCAGGCTAAGAGACGGAGTCGTAAGGCAAGACGAGAAAAACGAGCATAAAGTCTCCGCAACGGAACTTGAGTGGTAGAGGAGGCGCAAAGTGAGTGCAGGTAAAAAGAGCACCATAGGCAATCCGCTGCGGACAAGAGTTTTTCGGGAACTTAAGACGGAGTGGAGGAAATATATAGTCATATTCATCTTTCTCACCTTAATGATAGGCTTCATTTCGGGTGTTTACGTGGCAAATAACTCCATGTTAATGGCGACTGAAAGAGTCAAGCAGGACATGATACGCGAGGACGGGCATTTCATACTCAAGGAGAAAGCCGATGATGATCTTGTAGCGGACATAGAGGAAGGCGATAAGGTAAACGTAAGGGCTTATTATGTCTACGACGCATATGACGATATAAATGCGGATGATATCGAAGAGGCGTATCGCACCGGAGATTATAAAGAGAACCTTAAAAAGCTCTACGAAGATGCGGACAGAAGGGCTCACGAGAATTATGAGAATGCCGTCGGAGATTATGAACTCGACGATCCTTATTTCAGGCCGGTTCCTGTTAAATTGTACGAAAACTTCAGAAAGGACACGGACGAGGACATCGACCTCGACGGCATTCGCGATTCCGGAGTGAGAGTCTATATCAATCGTGACGATATCAATCTCTACTGCCTTATGGACGGTAAAGATGCGACAACAGAGAATGAAATCGTCATAGACCGCATGCATGCGGATAATAACGGTATCAGGACGGGGGATAGAATCAATATCGGAGGCGCGGACTTTACGGTATCGGGTCTCGTTGCTTTCTCAAACTACAGCACCTTACATGAAAAGGGCACGGATATGATGTTCGATGCTCTGACCTTCGACATAGCGATGACCACCCGAGAGGGATGGGACAGGATAAATGCCGAGCCCGGATACGAGTATGCATGGCTCTATGAAAATCCGCCTTCAGATAAGAGAGAGGAGCGCAGGCTTTCCGACAACTTCCTCAAAGCACTTATTACTCAGGCTGCGTTTGCCGATAACGAAATAGACGACTACACACCGGAATATGCCAATGCCGCCGTGCAGTTTGCGCCGGATGATTTCGGAAGTGACAAGGCCATGGGCGGAGTGGTGCTGGACGTGCTTATAGTTGTGCTTGCATTCATATTCGCCATTACCCAGAGCAACACGATTACAAAGGAAAGCTCGGTTATCGGAACTCTGAGAGCATCAGGCTACACAAGAAGAGAACTGACGCTTAGCTATATGGAGGCTCCGCTTCTGGTCACTTTGCTCGGAGCTGTTTTTGGAAACATCCTCGGATATTCATACTTCAAATATTCCGTAGTGGCTCTCTACTACAACAGCTACAGCCTGCCTACATATGAGACTGTCTGGACACCGGATGCTTTTATCAAAACGACGGTGATACCGGTTATCATGATGCTCGTTATCAACTTTGTAATCATAACCAGGAAGATGAGATTCTCCGTGCTCCGCTTTCTCAGAAAGGATCTCGGCTCATCCCGCAAAAAGCGCGGGGTGAAGCTGCCTGACATAAGCTTCATAAAGAGATTCAGACTCAGGATTTTCTTCCAGAACCTGGCAGGATATCTGATGCTGCTCATAGGTATATTCTTCGTAATGGTGATGCTTGCAATGGCCGTGGGCATGCCGGATACCCTCAGCTATCACCAGGCACACGCAGATGATGCCATGCTGTCGCAATACCAGGTGATATTAAACAGCGATCACGATGAGGACGGAGATCCCGTTACGACGGCAAATGCCGATGCAGAGAAATTCAGCATGGAGGAGCTTGTATACGACGTAAGAGACAATGAGGAAAGCGTGAATTTCTACGGGATCGAAGAAGGAAGTCGCTTTGCCGACATACCGACAGGTCTCGGCGAAGGTGAGATGGTAATATCGACGGCTCTTCAGGATAAATACAATCTGAAAACAGGTGAAAGCATAAGACTCAGGGAAAGATACGGATATAACAGCTATGAACTGAAAATTGCCGGAACCGTCCGCTATGACGGAGGAATAGCCGCATTCGTGAGCCTGGATAGATTCAACAAAATGTTCGACAGAAGGGACGGAAGCTACAACGGATTCTTTTCGGACGAGGAGATAAATGACATAGATGATGAGTTTGTGGCCAATGTAATCACCAAAGAAGACATAATTAAAATGGCCGCGCAGCTGGATCACTCCATGGGGGCATTCATGCGATACTTCCAGTATCTCTGTGTAATACTCTCGGCGGTACTGATATACCTGCTCACCAAGGTGATTATCGAGAGAAACGAAAAATCGATTTCGATGGTCAAGATACTCGGATACACAAACAGAGAAATAGCGGCTCTTTACATGGTGACTACGACCATAGTCGTAATAGTATCCGAGATTATCAGCGTAATCGCATCCAAGGAGATAATGAATGAGCTGTGGAAACTCATACTGAATCGGATGGGAGGATATTTCCCGTTCATGATAAGCCATGCCGGTATGCTCAAGATGTTCCTGATCGTTTTCGCCGGATACCTGTTCATCATGCTCATAGATTTCCGCCGCATACGCAGGATACCGATGGATCAGGCTCTCAAGGACATGGAATAGAGAACGAAACAGCAAGAAACTGTTTTGTGCAAATTAGTTTCCAAAATACTGTTTTTATCAGAGCTAAAAGTGTATAATCTCCTCAATACAGTTACAGTAGATATTGGGGAGATTTTATTATGAAAGAGAATATTATTTTTTGTTATTCGGGCACGGGCAATTGCCTGGATATGGCTAAGAACATCGCAAAGGAGCTGGGAGATACCGACATCGTCATGATGCGTAAATATCCGGCTGTTACAGATGTAAGGGAAGCCAAGAGAGTCGGCTTTATATTCCCGTGCTACGGAGGAGGACTCCCGGGTCATGTGGAGAGATATCTGCACGATATCAAGGTAAGCCCGGATGCATATACATTCGGCATCGCACAATGCGCCGCATACAAAGGAGAAGGGCTTTCAAAGCTGAATGCATTGATTCCTCTCGACTACTGGGCTGCAGTATCACATCAGTGCACGTGCATATGGCTCTTCCCACACGATCTCATGATTCCTAAAATGGGAGCCGAGGCAGCTCAGGCAAGGTCCGAAGAATTCGCATCCAAAATTGCTGCCGATGTAAAAGCGGGCGTTAAGACCAAGAAGAAGCTCGGTAAAGCACTGGCCAATAAAGTCGAGCACGCCAAGTGGCCTGTTATCGCAAGAAAGAAAGGCCAAAGCCTCAAAGCGAGCGACAAATGTGTGCAGTGCGGACAGTGTGCAAAGATTTGCCCGACCGAAAATATCAGATATGCGGGTAAAGCCGTCGTATTCGGTGACAAGTGCATATCATGCTGCGGATGCTTGCAATACTGCCCACAGGAGGCAATCAGCATGGGCAAGGTCACCGAGAAGAGAGAGCACTATCACAATCCGAATGTGACAGCCGATGAACTCACACAGGAGATAATTTCATATTAAGACATAAAAAAACCGTCGACGGCGGTTTTTTTATGCTTATTTACTCGGGTTTGTATTAATCTCGTCGTGGGATGTCTTGGACTCGCCGTCGACTGCGTTAGCGTCATACAAATCTTTCTTTATCTGGCTGCTGCTGATTTCAGGCGTTCTTGCCAGGTAAACAACATCGACACCTTCTTCTTTGAGAAAATCGAATTTGTCTTTCCAGTCATCACCGATTACGAAAGTGTCGATATGATATTCGTGCATATCGCTTTTCTTTTGCTCCCAGCTCTCTTCGGGGATTACGAGATCGACATATCTTATTGACTCAACAAGGGCTTTTCTCTGTTCGTAGGAGAAATAGCATTTCTTCTGTTTTGCGTTCCAGTTGAATTCGTCTGTTGAAATGGCCACGATTAAATAGTCTCCGAGTT
>JAFREV010000009.1 GCA_017434685.1 Mogibacterium sp. | reverse complement strand
TATACCGGGGCAGGGCGTTAGGACCTGCCCCGATATTTTTATAAAAAATGCACATGGCTAAATAATGATGATGGAAATGGAATGATGGGCATGTGTATGTGCGCGCCGAAATAACATAGAAGAAAGGATGTAAATGGCAGATCACATTATAAGTTTGCAGGGTGTCACCAAGGAGTTCGACACCAAGGGCGGCAAAGTCGTCGCACTGCATGACATAAATCTTGATATAAAGAGAGGCGACTCATACGGAATCATCGGTCTCTCTGGAGCAGGCAAATCGACTCTTGTCAGGACCATAAACCTGCTGGAGCAGCCGACAGAGGGGAAAGTCGTATTCGACGGAGAGGCTCTCACGGGACTCGGTAACAAAGACCTCAACCTTCAGAGGCGGAAGATATCGATGATTTTCCAGCAGTTCAACCTGCTGATGCAGAGGGACGCAATCGGAAACATCTGCTTCCCGCTCGAGATAGCGGGGGTTCCGAAGGTGGAGGCGGAGGCCAAGGCCGAGGAGCTTCTCAAGGTCGTAGACCTTGAGGACCGAGCGCACTCGTACCCGTCGCAGCTCTCCGGAGGACAGAAACAGAGAGTCGCGATCGCAAGGGCGCTCGCGTCGGATCCCGAAGTGATCCTCTGCGACGAGGCCACATCGGCGCTCGATCCCAAGACCACCCGCTCGATACTCGCACTTCTCAAAAAGATAAACGAAGAGCGTGGCATCACACTCGTGGTCATCACCCACGAGATGGAGGTTATCAAACAGCTTTGCAACAAGGTTGCCGTAATCGAAGGCGGAGAGATAGTTGAGAGGGGAAGCGTGCAGGAGATATTCGCCAACCCTAAGACCAAGGCAGCCAGAAGGCTCTTCTTCCCGGACGGACAGAACAGGGAGAAGCACATAACAAAGACTTCGACCAAGAGAAGGGTGAGGCTGGCATACGACGAAAAGACAGCACACGAGCCGATAATCGCAAATATGATCATGGAGCTCGGAGCACCGGTCAACTTCCTCTATGCGAACCTCGATGTGCTCGGAGGAGAACAGATAGGCCAGATGGTCATCTGTCTGGCAGATGATAAGGAAACGGCCGAAAAGCAAAAAGAATATCTGGCAAACGCCGGAGTCAAGTTCACGGAGATTCCGGAAGACTACGACTTCAGCGAAGAACACGGAGAGGAGGTCGATGAATAATGGAAACAGGTGCATTGATCAAACTTCTCTCTGAAGGAACGGTGCAGACACTGATAATGACGATAGTAGGCACACTCGTTTCATACATAATAGGCCTTCCGGTGGGAGTATCCCTCATAACGACAAGCCCGAACGGCATCAGGCCGATGCCGGTATACAATAAGATAATGGGGTTCATAGTAAATGTGATAAGGTCCATGCCTTTCCTGATACTGATGATAGCCTTCATGCCATACATCAGAAAGGTGATAGGAACGGGCATAGGAACCTCCGCCACAACGGCCGCACTGATACTTGCAGCTTGGCCGTTCGTAGCAAGGATGGTAGAGCAGTCATTGCTCGAGGTGGACCCGGGGGTAATCGAAGCAGCACAGGCTATGGGAGCAAGCAATATGCAGATAATACGCAAGGTGCTCTTGCTCGAAGCCAGGCCGTCACTCTTAAACGGTGCGGCTGTAGCTACCATAACAATACTCGGTTACTCGGCCATGGCAGGAACTCTCGGAGGAGGGGGACTTGGAGATATAGCTATAAGATTCGGACATTACAGGTTCCAGCCGGATGTAATGTGGATTACAATCATAGTGCTGGTTATACTGGTCCAGATAATGCAGGAGATCGGTGTAAGACTCGCTGCACATATGGACAACCGTATCAACTAAAGTATTAATAATTTAATTAACTAAGGTATCAATAAAAAGAATAATATAAAAGGATTTTGAAAGGAGAACAATCATGAAGAACATTAAGAAAGTATGGGCAATCGCTTTAATTCTCGTACTCGCACTCGCAGCACTTACAGCATGCGGTGGCGGAAGCAGTGAAGAAGCAGCAGGCGGCGAAGCAGAGGGTGATAAGACTATCAAGGTTGCAGCATCGCCTACACCACACGCAGAGATTCTCGGAGCAGTATCCGACAGCCTCAAGGAAGAGGGATGGACACTCGAAGTTATTGAATTCGATGACTACGTACAGCCAAATGTTGCAACAACAGAAGGTGACGTAGATGCAAACTACTTCCAGCACGTTCCTTATCTCGATGAGTACAATGCTCAGAACGGAACGAATCTCGTATCCGTCGGAGGCGTTCACTATGAGCCGATGGGCGTATACGCAGGAACAAAGAAGAGCTTCGACGAGCTCGCTGAGGGAGATCAGGTAGGAATTCCTAACGATGCCACTAACGGAGCAAGAGCACTGCTCCTTCTCCAGGACAACGGAGTTATCAAGCTGAAAGACGGCGCAGGAGTAACAGCTACTGAGCAGGATATCGCTGAGAATCCAAAGAACATCAAGATCGTTCCGCTCGAGGCAGCTACAATCCCGGCTTCTCTTCCGGACCTCGCACTCGGAGTAATCAACGCCAACTATGCAATCGGAGCAGACCTCAAGATCGATGAGGCCCTCGCAACAGAGGCAGCTGACTCCCTCGCAGCAGATACATACGTAAACGTAATCGTAGTAAACGAAGAGAACAAGGACAGCGAAAAGACAAAGGCTCTCGTAGCAGCTCTTCAGACAGACGAAGTCAAAAAGTTCATCGAAGATACATATGCAGGAGCAGTTCAGCCTAAATTCTAAGTTAGGAAAAAGCACAAACTGAACAGGAAAAAATCTAAAACAAATGAGAGTAGCGGTGATAGCCGGTACGCCGGTAGATACCCGAATGGGTGTCGAATACATCGATAATAAGAACAGAGAAATCGGCTCGCAGAGATGCGAGCCGATTTACCTGCCCGCAGCTTCGGACTGTGATGCGCAGGTCAGGTTTCAATACTCGGACTATGCAGAAAAACGATTCGCAATCGACAGGATGTTTGATGCAGAGATCGAAAAGGGCACGAGGGATTTCTTTATCTACTGCAACTCGCTTTCCGGGTCTTTTGATTTCGACTCTTACGAAAAAGAGAAGAACACTGAACTTGCGCAGAAAGCAAAGGATGCGGAAGCTATGCAAATTCGCATTTTTACACCTCTTCAGATTTACAGAAAACTCGGTGCAAAGTATAAATGCCTGGGGGTTATGGCAGCCCACAATCTATCTGCACATGCCATAGAAGAGAC
>JAFREV010000105.1 GCA_017434685.1 Mogibacterium sp. | reverse complement strand
GATAGCTTCCGGCATGGCTTTCTTTACCTGCAAAGCCCCTTGAACATCTATGTCCAGTATGACATTGTGCCCGCGGTCCAGTTGTTTCAGGACCATGTCTTTAGGCGTTCCGTAAAGCTTGCCGTAAACATTGGCATGTTCGAGGAAATTGCCTTTTTCGACATTCTCCAGGAACTCTTCCTCCGTAACAAAGTAATAGTCTTTGCCATGAACTTCGCCTGTCCTGGCCTCTCGCGTCGTCATCGAGACCGAAAATTCATTTTCGATGTCCTTTAAAATCTCTCTGCATATGGATCCTTTTCCTGTTCCGGACGGACCTGTTATGACATAGAGTTTTCCTTTTTTTCGGCTCATAGGCACCTCCCGCTTGGCTATCAATTATAGCACATCGGCACCGTTATTTGCATTAGTTTCTGTAGTTGTTTCTACTGTTGTTTCAATTACGGACGGTGTTTCAACGTTCGTTGCAGGAGCAGTATCATATTGCATGCTGTCACAGTCACGAATTGCCTTGTAAAGCTGTGCATCAGAAGATCTCTTGTACGGTCCCACATAGAAGATGCTCAGCAGTCCGAGTGTCAGGATTGACAAGAGTATCCATCCGAGGAAGCTCAAGTCATATACAAATGCTCTCCATTTATGGCCGTTCATCATCTCGCGTGATTTTGTAACCGCGGCCTTGGCTCCGATATCAGGATTATCAATCAGAATAAACGGAACCATCCTGTATGAATAGAAGCCTTTGATGATGCCCGGAATGATAAACAGAAATGACCAGAGCACCGTATAAACATCTGTCAGCAGGAGTGCCTTAACATAGTTTCCGTAATTTTTGCTGAATCCGAATCCGACTTCACCGACCTCTGCCGGAGCGTCGAGATTTGAGTAGAAGAATTTATTGCATCCGAGCGCAAGAGGATTGACAACCAGTATGCTGAAAGCGAGCGCTACAGCCATAGCTAAAATGAGAATAATCACTACAAAAATGATAATTCCGCCTGTCATAAGGCCTTCACCAACGCCGGAAGGAACTGCTGCTCTGCTGATTACGGCTGAAGTTCCTTCAACCTCCAGGTCTTCTATGTTGATATCCGGATTATCTTCGAGGAACTGATCCATATCGAAGTCCTCATCCATGTCGTATATATCATCGTATATATCATCCTGAATCTCTTCCTGCATTTCATTTTTGATTCCTTCTCTTTGACCGATGGATGAACCTGTTGCTCCGCCGGATGCTGCACTAGCACCTGCTATCAGAGATAATATGAGTGCAACCAGAACGCAGCGCCAGTAATTGGCCTTAAAAGCTGCCTTACCTGTTTCTTTAACCTGTTTTCTATCCCACATAATTATGTCCTTCTTTCTTAAAAAAATTCCGCACTTTGCAGGCAAAATGCGGGATTATTGTACACCTATTACCTTTTTAATTCCAGCCTTATTCAATATTGAAAACCATTATCGTTTCTATTCGATGTTCTGGACCTGTTCTCTTATTTTCTCAATCTCTGCTTTGAGTTCGAGCATCAGAGATGTAATTTCCTGATCGTTTGATTTCGACCCGATGGTGTTAGCTTCTCTGTTCATCTCCTGGATGAGGAAATCTATCTTCTTTCCTATGCCCTCATCTCCTCCGCTTTTGAGGAATCCTCTGAGCTGAGACACATGGCTGTCGAGCCTGACCAGTTCTTCAGTGATATTTGCTTTATCGGCAAATATTGCAGCCTCTAGTGCAACCCTCTCCTCCGGTACTTCATATACTCCGTCGAGTATTTCATTAACTCTCGCCTTGAACTTAGCTGCATACTCCTTTTCTATTTCCGGAGCTCTCTTCTCTATCCTGGCTCTGAGATCGGCAACCGTATTCGCCCTCTCCTCGAGGTCCTTGGCAAGTTTGGCACCTTCTGTTTCCCTCATATTGCAGAAATCATCGAGGGCTTTGGATGTGGCCTCAAGCAGTCTGTTCTTAACAGCCTCCTCATCCTCGTCAGCCGCCGTAGCCTTTATTACATCCGGCATTCGTGAGAGCAGATTGAGTGAAACTTTTGATTCTTCCCCGAATTCAAAACTCCCGGCAAGTTCGCTGAGTACATCGTAGTATTTGGCTGCGAGATCTTTATCCAGTCTGATGTCGGAATCGCTCTGACCAATGTTGTCGATAGACACATTGACCTCGACCTTGCCTCTGTGAATTCGCTCTTTGATTGCGGATTTGATTGTATCTTCTGCGAAAGCATACTTTCTCGGCATCTTGACGAAGATGTCCAGATACCTGTGATTGACGGCTCTTATCTCCACCGTCACCTTGCTGATTTCATCGACAAAGTCTCCTCTGCCGAAACCCGTCATGCTTCTGATCATTTCCGAAAGCCTCCTATCTGTATTACACCTGATCTTTCGTGCCACTTAAATATACCACAATTCTTGCGATATGATGTCATAGGGTGCTAAAATTCGAATGATATGGCATTTGACGGAATCATTACATATGCAATAGCGAAAGAATTGGGAGAGGCCATCACTCTCGGCAAGATAGAAAAAGTCTACCAGCCGGGACTTGAGGAACTTCTCTTCCACATACATACGAGGCGAGGCAATGTCCGCCTGTTTATGTCGTGCAACAGTCAGTCCGCTCGCATTTGTCTGACCGACGGCTCATATACCAACCCGGACCAGCCGCCTACTTTCTGCATGCTTCTCAGAAAGCACCTGCAGGGAGGACGCATCACGGAGATAAGGCAGAAAGACTCCGAGAGAATAATCGAAATTGACATCGAAGCCCTCAATGAAATGGGCTTTTCCGTAAGCCGCAGGCTCATCATAGAGATAATGTCCAAGCACAGCAACATCGTGCTGGT
>JAFREV010000008.1 GCA_017434685.1 Mogibacterium sp. | reverse complement strand
TACCGTGTGATTGTAACATTTTAAGAAGCAAATCTCAATCAAATTAGCAATAAAGTTTACAATTCCATATCAACTGTTAAATACATCCGTATCCAGCAGTCCCTCACTCTTCGCGGTTACCGTTGCAGCAGCGATATCGCCCGTTACATTTGACATGGTATCAAGCATATCAACAAATGGATTAATGGCCATTACCAGGCCCAGACTTTCTATAGGAACACCAAGTTGAGTAACTACGATGCCGAGGCAAACCAGTCCCGATCCCGGAACTCCGGGCGCTCCCAGCGAAAGCAGTATAATCGTGATTGCCATCGAAAGAACCGTTGATACATTGACATCCATTCCGTACAGCCTTGCCAGATAAAGACCGAATATCGTAAGAAAGATACAGGTACCGTCCATATTTATCGTAGCACCGAGCGGTATTGAGAAATTAGCCACTTTAGGCGATATCCCGAGTTTCTCCGTGCATGTCTTCATGTTGGTAGGCATGGCTGCAGAACTCGACATGAGCATAAGACTCGTCACCATGCTTTCCCTGGCTTTACTGAAAAACTTAAGCGGGCTCAGTCTGCCTACAACCAGAACGAGAAGTCCGTAAAGAACCAGCATAAGCGCTATCGCAATGCCATGAGTCACGAACACGCCCAGAAGTGACAGCATGGATTTTCCACCCATTTGGTAAATCATAAGACTGACAGAGCAGAATACCGCAAGGGGGATGAATCTGGCCACTATCGTCGTAACCGTGAGGAATAATGAATTGCATGCTTCAAACCACTCTTTCAGAACCTTGCTGTAATCCCCTATCATACCGACTGCAATCCCGCATATCAGAGCGAGGAATATTATCTGCAGAGTGTCATTTTCGAGGAAAGGTTTGACGAAATTCGAAGGCACTATATTCACTATCGTATTAAGAAGTGAAGTATCAACATCGGTTGCAATGTCAACTGCCTGCGACTCCATCTGCCCGGTTAGCGCGGCTCCTACCTGTCCGGGTTTAATCGCAAAGAAAACCGAAGTGGCTATAACAACCGCCATAACTGTGGTAAACATATATGTCGACAGCACTTTCATGCCAATCTTTCCGAGCTCAGATATGTCCTTAAACTGAGACAGACATGTAACGATGGAAAAGAACACCACAGGTCCGATTACCATTTTAAGTGCGCTCATAAACATTGTCCTGAAAGGTGTGAGTATGTAATCACCTATCCATACGGCTGTTGTCTCAGGCATTGCAGTTTTCATTAGCATACCCAAAACCAAGGCAAATGCGAGAGCAATCAATGTCGATTTCATCATCGAGCGATGAGCTTCCTCGGCCTTTATCGTGACCCTGTTAATGCCTTTCTTATGGCTGTACTTTAGGTTCTCGCCGTAAGCCCTTAGCAGGAATCCCCTGATGACTTCCTCTCTGATCTCATCCTCAGCATCCTCTATTCTTTCCGGCTCATCAGCATACAGTTCGAACTCCTCGCCTTTCATTTTGATATTTATCACTGTGTCACCGAGATATTTCCTGACCTGTATATCCATAGTGCTTCCGTCGGAATGCGAAAGCATGGCAGCAATCATCTCATCCGAAAGCAATTCTGCCTTAATTGCAAGTTTGCTGTTTACACCGGCATCCGCGAGGCCATCTCGGATGAAGTTCAGGCTCTCGGTCATGCAATCAATAGCTGTCGTATTAATCCTTGTTTTTTTGTTTACAAACTTAATCACTTGATTTATTTTCTCCTATTGTGCAAATCAAAATGACCGTACAAGTACGATCATTTTTTAAGTATTATACACCTTTTAGACGTTTAAAGAGCAGCTTCTACAGCTTTTCTTACCTCTTTCATATCCTCCGTCGGTTCAAATCTTGCTATGACATTGCCGTCCCTGTCCACAAGCCACTTGGTGAAGTTCCATCCTACGTAAGTCTTGTCTCCGAACTTCTTGTTATTGGCTGCTGCGAACTTGTTTAAAGCTGCGTTCTTGAGGCCTTTGCCAAATCCGTTGAAAGGCTTCTCTGTGCCGAGCCATGCGAACAGCGGATCTGCGTTCTCACCGTTTACATCGACTTTTGCAAACTGCGGAAATTCCGTTCCGAACTTCATAGTGCAGAACTCGTGTATCTCATCGTCAGAGCCCGGAGCCTGATCTGCAAACTGGTTGCACGGGAAGTCGAGGATCTCAAAACCCTTATCCTTGAGGTCTTTGTACATAGCCTCGAGCGGATCGTAATGCGGTGTAAAACCGCAACCTGTTGCAGTATTTACTACAAGCACGAGTTTTCCCTCGAAATCTTTGAGGCTTACATCTGCGCCCGTTCTGTCTTTAACCGTAAAGTCATATAATTTACTCATTATCTAGTCCTCCTTAATCAATTGTTAACCATAGAGATTATACTCCTCAGCAATTGATTATTGTGTCATTTATGTGAAAGTTAGTAAAATTTAACTCCTATTCGCTTCTGTCACTTCTGACGACCTTTCCGATGTTCCAAAGATTGGCCACTTTCAATGCCGCATCTTCTCTGTCTTCATCGGATTTGTATCCCATCTCCCCTGTCTGAGCACCGCAGTCAAGGCACATCACATACCAGCACCAGCCGTTGGCCTCCTCGAGAAGCCCCGGGCCTCCGCAGTACGGGCACTCCTGCAATTCCACTTTTTCGTATATATCCATTGTCTTTCCTCCTGACACTTTCTTCCCAAATGAATATACAAGGGGCAAGTCGCTTTGTCAAAGCATTTACTCTTCCCTTGTATCTGATGTATACTTCTTTTGCGTGGTCTGTTAGCTCAGCTGGGAGAGCACCTGGGTCACAACCAGGTTGTCACAGGTTCGAGCCCTGTACAGACCACCATTTTTATTTCTCTTG
>JAFREV010000104.1 GCA_017434685.1 Mogibacterium sp. | reverse complement strand
CATGCTGGTTCCAACGATCATGGCGGAGGTCGATGAGCTAATGGAAAACGATGAGTCGTTTGCCGTGATGTTCAGCTATGAGGATTGCCCATACTGCAATTTGCTGATGCCGTATGTCAATGAAGCGGCGGCGGAGGCCGGAGTGCGGGTCGGCTACATAGACACCAGGAGCAATCCCGAGTGGATGTCCAATATGGATATAGATGACTACGATAAGGTCGTGGACAGGTTCGGCAGATATCTGTCTGAGGATGACGACGGCAAAGAACACCTTTATACGCCGGATATGTATTTCATCAAGAACGGCAGGGTAAAGGCGAGGCACGACGGCGTGACAGAGGGCGCGGACGACCCGGAGCGGGAGCTGACTTCCGACCAGGAAAAGCAACTGATGAGCGACCTCGCAGATGAATTTGCAACCGTAAAATAGCTGCTGTATTTGGAAAAACGGAAATTCTAGGCTGATATTTTCAAGAAAAACGGAAATATCGGCCTGTTTATTTCAAGAAAAACGGAAAATTTAACCTGAAAATTTCAGGAAAAACGGAAATATATCTTGAAAACTCTTGAAATTTCAAGTAAAATCAGGAAAACGCATGGAGCGAGCGGAGGCCTGTATGCTTTACCGAAAAATGTACGAAAGAATCGAAAGATTCTATGAAGAGCAAAGCAATAAAGCCATGATGATTACCGGTGCCAGGCAGGTTGGTAAATCATATATAGTGGATAAGTATGGGGAGGGCAATTTCGAGTCATATATCAAAATCGACTTTATAGACACGCCGGGTTATGTTTCGCTTTTCGACGGAGTAAAAAGTTCTGACGATATTTTAGTCAGGCTGTCGGCAGAATTCGGGGATAAAATGAAACCCGGAAAGACGCTCATCTTCTTTGATGAAGTCCAGGAGTGCCCGGAACTCATCACTCAGATAAAATACCTCGTGCAGGAAGGGAGCTACAGCTACATACTCAGCGGGTCGCTTCTTGGAACAGTGATGAGGGATATAAGATCCGTGCCGGTAGGATATCTTTCGATTGCCAGGATGTACCCGATGGACTTCGAGGAGTTTATAATCGCCAATGGCGTTGGTGAAAACGTTATATCCTCGCTGAAGGAGTCTTTTGAATCTCTTGCACCGGTGGACAGCTATATACATGAAAAAATGACGGAGCTTTTCAGACTGTATCTGATAGTGGGCGGAATGCCTGCATCCGTCAGGACATATCTGGAGACAAAAAATCTGAGCACGGTGGCAGGCATTCAGACTGAGATACTGAATCTGTACAGAGAAGATATAGCAAAATATGACAAAGAAGATAAGTTGTACCTTCAGGAAATATTCGACCTGATACCAAGCGAACTGAATTCAAAGAATAAAAGATTCATTCTGAAGAACCTGAATCAGTACACAAAGTTCTCAAAATTCGAAAACAGTTTTATATGGCTCAGGGATGCAGGAGTTGCTCTGCCGGCCTATGTGGCAGATGAGCCTGTCGTGCCGCTCATTTTTTCAAAGTCGAGCAATCTGTTCAAACTGTTTATCAATGATGTCGGGCTGCTTGCTGCCATGTACGGCAACGGCATCCAGCTTAAATTACTGAAGGGAGAGGCGGAGATCAATTACGGTGCAGTATATGAAAACGCAGCCGCGCAGGAGCTCGCCGCACACGGATATCCGCTGTATTATTACAATAACAAGAAGAGAGGCGAAGTCGACTTCCTGACAGAAGACAATGGCACTGCCGTTCCCGTGGAAATAAAGTCAGGTAAGGATTATTACAGGCATGCGGCACTGGACAACATAATGGATGTTGAAGAGTACGGGCTGAAAAGGGGATATGTGCTGTGCAATGGCAATATTGAAGTCAATCGGAACATCGTAACAATGCCCATGTATATGCTGATGTTCATACAAAAAAGACAATTGCAGGATGACGCAATATATGAAATAGATATAAGTGGTTTAACGGATTAACTGTTGAAGTTATAATTAAAGGGCAATTTGATAATCATTTCATATGTAAGGAGAACACAATATGAAAACACTGCTGGTAAAGAATATCCGCACGCTGGTAAGCTGCGACGGAAGTGACAATGTATACGAAGATGTCAATCTGTACTGCAAGGACGGACTGATTGAATATATCGGGCCGGATGAGAAAGAAGCCGATGTTGTAATTGACGGCAGCGGAATGCTCTGCTATCCGGGCCTTGTAAATGCTCACCATCACCTTTATCAGGTTTTCTCGAGAAATCTCGAAAAGGTGCAGAATATGGAGCTCTTCGACTGGCTCAAAACGCTCTATGAGATATGGAAAAACCTGAACGAGGACACGGTGCACCTCTCTTCGCAGGTTGCGATGGGAGAGCTGGTCAAGAACGGCTGCACGACCGTATTCGACCACCACTACGTATTTCCGAAAGACTCCGGGGATCTCATAGGTGCCCAGGCGGCAGCCGCGGAGAAGCTCGGAGTGCGTATGTACTTCTCCCGCGGGTCCATGGACCTCTCCGTCAAAGACGGAGGGCTGCCGCCGGACTCCGTGGTCCAGTCCATAGATGAGATCATGAAGGACAGCGAGGAGCTCGTGGCCAAGTATCACGACACTTCCTTTACATCGATGAAGAGGATAGCGCTCGCACCCTGCAGTCCGTTCTCGGTATCTGCAGACCTCCTGCGCGAGAGCGCCATCCTGGCCAGAAAACTCGGTGTCAGACTCCATACACATCTCTGCGAGACCAAGGATGAAGAGAACTACATGCTCGAGACCAGAGGTATCAGACCTCTCAAGTATATGGAAGAAGTCGGATGGATAGGAGACGACGTCTGGTATGCACACGGCATACACTTTAACGATGAGGAGCTGAAGCTCCTGGCTGAGACCGGCACCGGCGTCTGCCACTGCCCGATCTCCAACATGAAACTTTCATCCGGAGTAGCCCGCATACCGGAGATGCTCAGCATGAACATCCCGGTCGGACTCGGCGTCGACGGCTCCGCATCCAATGACGGAAACAGCCTGCTCGAAGAAATCAGATGCAGTTTCCTGATGCACCGCCTGCACTCGGGCTACGACGCACCGACAGGATATGATCTCCTCAAGATGGCCACCATGGGCTCTGCCCGCCTGCTCGGACGAGAGAAGGAAATAGGCTCCATCGAGGTCGGCAAATGCGCGGACTTCTTCATGGTTGATTCAAACAGGATAGAGCTCGTCGGAGCCTGCTACGATCCGAAGTCAGTATTCGGCACGGTGGGATTCCGCATGCCTGTGGACTACACGGTTATCAACGGTCAGGTCACAGTCGAGCAGGGCCGCCTGACAGGAGTCGATGAGGCCAGGCTCGTCGAGGACTCAAACAAGGAACTCAAGAGGTATCTCGGATAGAAAGGCAAAATATTTCACAGAAATATGGTTGAAACAGACAGGTTTTCTCGATATAATCGAGCCATCGATATACACGAAACGGAGACAGGGCTCTCCGTTTTTTATTATATTGACATGTGGGATATATCACACTATAATTGTGAAAGGAGACAACCATGCCTCTCGAATTTGACATTGAGATATATGAGAAAGAAAACGGCGATTGCCCATTTGAAGTGTTTGTTGAAAACAATCCAAAACTTAAACCAAAAGTTTTAAGAGATTTGGAATTGCTGGGACGTTTCGGAAATCAGTTAAGAGAGCCATATTCAAAAAGTATCGGGGAGGGCATTTTTGAACTGCGTACAATATTCGGGAATGATATTTCCAGGACATTATATTTCTTTTACATTAACAGGAAGATAGTTATTACTCATGGCTTTGTAAAAAAGACTAAGAAGACGCCAAGGAGAGAGCTGGACAAAGCAATAGAATATAGAGAAGATTGGATCAGGAGGAATGGAGATGGAACTAAATGAATTAAAGAAAAAATGGTTATCAGATCCGGACACAAGAAAAGAATACGAAAACATGGAGCTTGAATATCAACTGATATGCTCGATTTTGGAGGCAAGAATAGAGAAGAATCTGACACAGCAGGAACTAGCCGATATAACCGGCATTAACCGCTCTGATTTGAGCAGAATTGAAAACGGAAATGCAAATCCGTCGCTTAAAACAATTAAGCGTGTCGCGGCAGGGCTTGGAAAAAAGGTAGAAATCAGATTTGTGAATGATATGTTGCAAGGATAGATATCAGATGCCCGAAGATATACTCGCATACAAATTTGACCTGCCCGAACTCGAAGAGATTATGGCAGGCAGATAGCTCTTTTGCGGAGCCATAAAGCACAGGAGTGAGACAGGCCGCGGCGAGGTGCAGCTGCACCTCGTTTTTCTGTGCTGAAAAAACTCAAATTGCACACAAATCTATACAAATTTTAAGGCCCCAAACTCGACT
>JAFREV010000103.1 GCA_017434685.1 Mogibacterium sp. | reverse complement strand
TCGAACTCGGCTGCCTGACCGATTACTATAGGTCCCGAACCGATTATCAGTATCTTTTTAATATCTTCCCGTCTTCCCATTACTTACTGTCCTTTATCAAATTGTATGCTACCTTGCCGCCTGAAACCGTCAAATAATTGCGTCCCATCACGCGCCAGCCTTCAAACGGCGTGGCCTTACCCATGGAAAGCATTTCTCTTTCATCTATCTGCCATTCTTCAGTCAGATCCCACACGGAATAATCATTTCCGAGAGGAATTCCAAAGCGTCTCCTCGGGTTATATACGAGGAGTTCCTCAAGCCTCTCCATACTTATGACACCCTGCGTCACCAGATATGTGTAGAGCAGAGGAAAGGCAAACTCAATTCCGACCACGCCGAATGCGGATTTCTCAAGTCCACGGGATTTCTCCTCTGCGGAGTGAGGTGCGTGATCAGTCGCAACACAGTCAATCGTTCCGTCTGCGATGCCTTCAAGCAACGCTTCTCTGTCAGACGCATCGCGAAGAGGCGGATTCATCTTCCATTTGCCGTCTTCCTCGAGCATGCTGTCATCGAGCAAGAGGTAGTGAGGTCCTGTCTCACAGGTCACATCGACACCGCTCTTCTTTGCATCCCTTATGATGCTCACGCTCTCCTTGCAGGATATATGGCAAACGTGATAAGCACAGCCTGTCTCATCCGCAAGCTTAAGATCGCGCTCGATCTGACGCCACTCTGACTCCGAGCATATTCCCCTGTGCCCGTGTTCATTCGCATATCCGCCTTTATGTATGTACCCGCCGCGCAGCAGGCTGTTTACCTCGCAGTGAGCGGTGATAATCTTTCCGAGTGCCTTCGCCTTTATCATTGCTTCTCTCATCATATCGTCCGACTGAACGCCGTGGCCGTCATCTGAAAATGCTATGCAGTTATCTGCCATAGCATCGAGATCTGCGAGACTCTCCCCCTTTTGTTCCATCGTTATGGCAGCATAAGGATACACATGTATGCATGCGTCCCTGTCGATTATGTCCTGCTGCATCTTGAGATGCTCAGGACTGTCCGATACGGGATTTAGATTCGGCATCGTGCACACAGCGGTATATCCTCCGTGCGCAGCTGCCTTGCTGCCCGTGGCTATTGTTTCTTTATAAGAAAAACCCGGCTCTCTGAAGTGCACATGCACGTCACAAAAACCGGGAAGTATCGTATATGTCGGAGAGAGGGCTATGCCTGCATCTCTCAGAAGTTTAATATCTACTGTAGGGCTGAATACCAATTCCGAATTATCGCTGCGTTTCATGTAGTTCCTCCGTCATTTCATCTGACAAAATCTTTACACGAAAGCGCTGAATTGTCAATGCCACGCCCTCCTTATTGCTATTTAATTACCTTAAGGCCTGTAGCGTGAATCAGGGATCCGTTCGCTTCTGCAATGACGGAGTATGTGTACTTAACATTTGGCTTGATGTCATTGTCAGTATAACTTGTCCCGTTTACAGTGAAACTTACTGTATAATCATTGCCGTCTTTAGTATATGTTCTGGAAACACGATACTTGCTCGCGTTTTTAACTTTATCCCAAGTGAGTTTTATGACCTGTTCGTCATCATCGCCGCGGGTTGCCGTTGCTGTGACAGCACGCTTAAGATTCTTGGAAAACTTAATCTTTTGAGTTTTGGTTCCGCTCGAAGTCTTTTTACGTGCTTCTACCACGTACTTGACATTGCATTCTCCGTTTTTATTCCAAGTCAGTTTTTTATCAGCATAACCTTTTGCAGTACCTTTCAGTGTTGCTATCGGTTTTTTACTGCCGTTTTTGTATACGCGGATTTCAGATACGCCTTTTGCTACTCCCCATGTAAGATATATCGTATCCTCGTACTTGTCATACTCAATCCTTCCCGGATTAAGAAGCTTTGAGCTGAGTGTTTTCGGTGTTTTAACCTTCACTTTAGGGGAAGCTTTGCCGTATAGTTTTACATCTGCTATCCTGGAGCTGCCTAAGTACTGCGCAGCAGGTTTGGTTTTCTGCCATTTGCGTGTTTTCGTATTAAACCACTGTTTCTGCTTGGTGATCTTGTAAGCTTTTACATGGTAATAATACGTTTTGTTAGCCTTAAGGCCTGTGTTTACATAGGATGATTTACCTTTACCGACAGACTTAATGGCTTTGTTATTTCTGTAAATGGTATAACCATCCAAATTCTTTGTCAGTTTCTTCCATTTAATTGTTACGGTAGATCCGCTCCTGCTATAACTAATCTCTTTTACCATTGCAGGTTTGCTTGCCGCATGTACATTAAAAGCGCCTGAAATTGCGGGTATTACAGTGAACGCAACCGCAAATGCAAGCGTTATGGAAAGCAATTTTCTAATGCCCTTTTTCATAATCGATTCTCCTATCTGTAACCGTATTGTGACTGTTCTGTAACCGTTCTGTAACCGTTTTTATTTTGCCATAAAGCAGCATATATTGCAAGGAAAAGTCAGTAATATTCACTTTTTTGGTATAGAAAAACTCCGGCGATTTCCCGCCGGAGAAAAAGTCTGATTTTGGTCACCTCGTTCTGAGGCTCCTGAATTTATGGTTTTATGCTTCGTGGACGAGTTTGCCGTTTATGTCCTCTATATTGATTGCAAAACAAAGGGTTCTCTTAGCATCCTTTTCGATTTCTGCTTCGACATATTCAGGCGGACACGGGAATTTGTCGCACAGAGCACGGCTCCATTTGACTATCCCTTCCAAATCCTCGATGAGTTCGGCTTTCCCGAATACGACTACGCTCTTTACATATTTGGCCCAGTCCCCCTCTTTCTGATAGTCCTGTCCGAATACGCAGTACGACACTTTCGGATCCCTTTTTATCGCATCGACTCTGTGCCCGAAATCCGCGCCGTGGAAATAGAGTTTGCCGGTCTCCTCGTCATAGTAGTGATTAATAGGCACACCGTAAGGATATCCGTTATCACCCTGCACTGAAAGCACACCTCTTGTTTCCTTCTTCAACACTTCAATGATTTCTTCTTTTGACAGTGCCTGGGGGCTTCTTCTCATCTCCCTGAACATCTCTACCTCCTTATTATTCGCGCACCGAACGGTTTGGTCTTTTCGGCAATCTCCACTGCTTCTTCAATCTCTGCTATTCCTTTTTGCAATTCGTCTTCCTCAGACTTTGCAAAAGCGTCTTCAAGATCCTCCTTGGTTATGACCGTGAGACCTTCCTCGTCTACATTCTCTATGCCGGATACTCTCGCTGCTTGGTTTGTAATAATCCTTTCGAAGAGATTTCTGACCTCTCTGGCATTT
The DNA here is from genome assembly GCA_017434685.1 of Mogibacterium sp. Taxonomy (GTDB): domain Bacteria; phylum Bacillota; class Clostridia; order Peptostreptococcales; family Anaerovoracaceae; genus Crickella. The sequence continues at coordinate 1,067 of JAFREV010000103.1, read as the reverse complement.
GCGAAGTTCTCTCCCTTCTCTGCTTCGAGTCTCTCTATCTCTTTCTTTACAACCTCCTCGGCTTCATCTGTCAGTTTATACTGATACTTGTCGCATTGGAGTTTGAATATCTGCTGGAGTTCATCCACCGTGTAGTCCGGGAATTCAAAGAATTTATTGAATCTCGATTTGAGTCCCGGGTTGCTGTTAACGAAATCTTTCATAAGCTGCGTATATCCCGCAACTATTACTATGAATTTATCCCTGTGATCCTCCATGGCTTTGAGGATGGTGTCTATAGCCTCCTGGCCGAAGTTCTCGCCTTCCTGATTGAGCGTGTATGCCTCGTCTATGAAAAGCACACCTCCCATGGCTTCTTCTATTTTCTTTTGAGTCTTAATGGCTGTCTGCCCGACATATCCTGCGACGAGTCCCGAGCGGTCCGTCTCTACGAGCTGGCCCTGACTCAGTATGCCGATTTCCTTGTATAGTTTGGCAAGTATCCTTGCGACGGTTGTCTTACCCGTTCCCGGGTTTCCCGAGAATACGAGGTGAAGTGAAACAGGCACCGTCTTCATGCCCTTTTCCTCTCGCATCTTCTGCACTTTGGCAAGTCCGATGAGTTCCTCAACATCATGCTTGACCGTGGAAAGGCCTATGAGTTCCTCAAGCTCCTCCATACCGGATTTTTCAGGTTCTTTTGGCTCTTCGACCTTATCCGGAGATGTACCTGCTGTCTGCACAGGTGCAAGTTCCTGTTCTTCGCTCACTACTTCCGTAGTTATTTCAAAGTCAGCAGGCTGTGCTTTGCTTTCTTTATTTGCTTTCGCTTTTGAATCCACGGAAATCTCCGGCTTCTCCGAAGTCGGTCCGTAGAAATCCTCATATATGCCTCTGAAGTTTATGCCTTTGCCAGCCATATAAAACTATCCTTCCCGGGGTTATATTCTTGCAATTCTGAAATAATTACTTATTCGCTTTTGCTGCGTCTTGAAAAGAAGAGCAAAACGGCAGCTGCTGCGTATACAATGGCGCCTATCATCATCGGTGAAACCACTCCGCTTCCCGGCAGGAGCAAGAGCTCGGCT
>JAFREV010000102.1 GCA_017434685.1 Mogibacterium sp. | reverse complement strand
CCACAAAGAGAAGGGCGGCTGGGTTTACCGCGAGTGGGCTCCGGGAGCAGACAAACTCTATCTCACCGGAGACTTCAACGACTGGAACTGGACGGATACACCGCTTAAGAAATTGGACAACGGCAACTGGGAAGTATTCCTGCCGGGCGACACCCTGCATATGGGAAGCCGTGTCATGACAATAGTAAACAACGGCGGCAATCTCACCCAGCACATTCCGGTTTATGCAATGAGAGTTACTCAGGACTGGGATACGCAGAGCTGGTGCTGTGAGGTGTGGGACAGCGAAGACTACGAATGGACGGATGAGAAGTTCGAAAGCAATGAGCCGCCTGTAATCTATGAGGCTCACGTCGGAATGTCCTGCGAGGATTACCGTATAGCGACATACAGAGAGTTCGCAGACAATGTCCTCCCTCACGTTCAGGAAGCCGGATACAATACGGTTCAGCTCATGGCGGTTATGGAGCATCCTTACTACGGATCATTCGGCTATCAGGTCAGCAGCTTCTTTGCCGCATCGAGCCGTCAGGGATATCCGAACGACCTTAAGTATCTGGTCAACAAAGCGCACAGTATGGGCATCAGAGTGCTTCTTGATGTCGTGCATTCACATGCGGTCGGTAATACTCTCGAGGGAATCAATCTCTTCGACGGCACGGATTATCAGTATTTCCATCAAGGGCCTAAGGGCGACCATTCGGCATGGGGCACGAAACTCTTCAACTACGATAAACCTGAAGTGCTTCACTTCCTCCTGAGCAACCTCAAATTCTGGCTCGAGGAGTACCACTTCGACGGTTTCCGCTTCGACGGAGTGACATCCATGCTCTACCACGATCACGGACTGGGCTCCGCTTTCACCAACATGGATATGTATTTCTCTATGAATACGGATGTGGAAGCAATCACATATCTCCAGCTTGCCAACGAACTCATTCGCGAGGTCAAACCGAAAGCAATGACCATAGCGGAGGATATGAGCGGCATGCCGGGCATGTGCGAGCCCGTTGCTGACGGTGGCATAGGTTTCGACTACAGGCTCGGAATGGGACTTCCGGATCTTTGGATTAAACTCGTTAAGGACTGGAAGGATGAGGACTGGAACCTCGGAATGATCTGGCACGAACTCGTATCGAGGCAGGCGCGCACCATAGCATATTGCGAGAGCCACGACCAGGCACTCGTAGGCGATCAGACTCTCATGTTCCGCCTGGCCGGTGCTAACATGTATGACCAGATGGAAAAGAGCTGCCATACCTTCGAGATAGACAGAGCGATAGCTCTTCACAAGATGATAAGACTCCTGACGCTCGCAGCAGGAGGAGACGGTTACCTCGCATTTATGGGCAACGAATTCGGACACCCGGAATGGATAGACTTCCCACGCGAGGGCAATAACAACAGCTTCAAATACTGTCGCAGGCAATGGAGCCTTATGAACAATCCGGCACTGAAGTACCAGGATCTGTACAACTTCGACTACGATATGATTCACACGGCACTGGCATATCACATCTTCGATTGGCAGTTCCCTGAACTCAAGTGGATACACGAGGACGATAAAGTCCTGGCGTTCGAGAGAAACGGCCTGGTGTTCGTATTCAACTTCTCGCCAAACCGCGACTACACGGACTACACAATTCCGGTGAGCCACGGAGCAGACCACCACGTGCTCTTCACCAGCGACGATGCACGCTACAACGGATACGACCGCATATCTCATGAAGATAAAAGTGCGTTCGTACCGGGAATGGAAGGGAATTACCTAAAACTATACCTCCCGTCCAGAACCTGTATGGTTCTCTATCCGGCAGATATTTAATCAATTGATCAGATGATGTAAAAAGTCCGATAAAAATCGGACTTTTTTACTGACTGAAATATTAGCAAATAAGCATACGAAAATATTCAAAAAAGCAAAATATTTTCTTGACATCCGAAATCCCCTCAAGTATAGTAATTGAGCGACTTTAAGAAGAAAATCGGAGCATTGGGCAACCAAGCTTCGAGTTTTGATTGTAAAAAGACGCAATTTTCAAGACATACAGACCATGGAGGATAGAAATGGCAGCAGGAGTAAGACAGAAAGTCATCCTTGCATGCACAGAGTGCAAGCAGAGAAACTACAATACAATGAAGAACAAGAGAAACAATCCGGACAGGATTGAGCTTATGAAGTATTGCAAATTCTGCAACAAGGAAACACTTCACAAAGAGACTAAGTAATCGCAGAGCACGGAGACTTTATTATGGCTGGAAAGAAAAAGACCGTAAGCAAAAAGCAGAACAACAGACCTAACAAGGGTGGAGCAGATCTCGCAAGAGCTGCAGCTGCAAGCACAGCTTCCAATAAAAAGCAGACTCAAGGCGGTCAGAAGAAGAGAACAGGAATCCTTACATACCTCAGAGGAGTAAGGCAGGAGTTCAGCAAGGTAGTATGGCCTACAAGAGAAGAACTGGTAACAGATACCATCGTCGTATTTGCAACAGTTATATTCTTTTCACTTGCATTCTGGCTGATTGATACCGGATTCCTGGCTGCACTCAAAGGCATCCTCGGTATTACACTGTCCTAAACGGAGTTTAGATAATGGCTACTAAGAAAAAGACAGAAGATATAATTGCAGAAGATAGAATTGCAGAGGAAATCATCGAAGAGGCTGTAGCCGAAGTTGAGGCCAAAGAAACCGAAACTGCAGAGGCAGAGGTTAAGGAAAGAAGATCCTTCTCCCCTCTCGCTGACGAAGGTGTCAGAGGTGACGGTACCGCCAAGTGGTATGTTGTGCACACTTATTCCGGATATGAGAATAAGGTTAAGAACAGCATCGACAGAATGGTAGAATACCGTGGCATGCAGGATAGGATTATCGAAGTTGTGATTCCTACAGAGGACAGAATCGAGATCAAGGACGGCGTCAAGAAAGTAAAGACCAGAAAGCTCTTCCCGGGCTATGTGGTCATCAAGATGATAGTAGACAACGAAACCTGGTACCTCGTTCGTAACACAGAAGGTGTAACGGGCTTCGTGGGTCACGGCTCTGACCCTATTCCGCTGACTAAAGAAGAAATCGTCAGAATGGGAATAGAAAAGATGAAAATCGACCTGGATATCGAGGTCGGCGACACAATCCGCATCATCGGCGGCGTATTCGAAGGCCAGCTCGGCATAGTCGAAGCAGTCAATCCGGAGAAGCAGATTGTTAAAGTCAAGATTTCGATGTTCGGTAGAGATACGCCTGCAGAGATTGAATTCTCACAGGTAAGCAGATTGCGTTAAGCAGTTTGCAAACTACAATTAAAGAAAGGAGCATACAATGGCAAAGAAGATCGACGGCTATATCAAGCTGCAGATCCCTGCCGGCGGAGCGACACCTGCACCACCAGTCGGACCGGCTCTCGGTCAGATGAGTGTCAACATCATGGACTTCTGCAAACAGTTCAATGCAAGGACACAGGATCAGCAGGGTATGATCATCCCGGTTGTCATCACTGTATACACGGACAAGTCATTTACGTTCGTATGCAAGACACCACCGGCCGCAGTCCTTATCAAAAAGGCAGCGGGTATCGACAAAGCTTCGGGCGAGCCTAACAAAGAAAAGGTTGCGTCCATCACTCTCGCACAGGCAGAGGAAATCGCAAAAACAAAAATGCCGGATCTCAATGCAGCCAACCTCGAGTCAGCAACAGAGATGATTAAAGGTACAGCTCGCAGTATGGGAGTTACGGTAACTGAGTAACTAAGTGGGAGGCTAATCGCCGTTAGTACCACAAGGAGGAAAAAATGAAAAGATCAAAGAGATATACGGCTCTTGCAGGAACATATGACAAGCACGAGCTCGTAGATGTCGAAGCAGCAGTCAAGCAGCTCAAGAGCTTCGCAGACGCTAAGTTCGACGAGACCGTTGAGATGCACTTCCGTCTCGGAGTTGACGGCAGACACGCAGATCAGCAGGTAAGAGGAGCCATGGTTCTTCCTCACGGCACAGGCGCAAGCAAGAGAGTTCTCGTTTTCGCTAAAGGCCCTAAAGCAGAGGAAGCCGAAAAAGCCGGCGCAGACTTCGTAGGCGCTGAGGAAATGGCAGAAAAGATTCAGAAAGAGAACTGGTTCGAATTCGATGCAGTAATCGCAACACCGGACATGATGGGCGTTGTAGGACGTCTTGGTAAGGTACTCGGCCCTAAGGGACTCATGCCAAACCCTAAATCCGGAACAGTAACAATGGATGTTGCTAAGGCAATCGAGGAGACTAAAGCCGGTAAGGTAGAGTACAGGCTCGACAAGGCAAACATCATCCACTGCGTCATCGGTAAGAAGTCATTCACAGAGCAGCAGCTCGTTGAGAACGCAAACGCACTCATCCAGGCTATCGCAAAAGCTAAGCCTGCAGCTGCAAAGGGACAGTACTTCAAGAGCATCAGTCTCGCATCTACTATGAGCCCTGGAATCAAAATCAACCCGGCCACAGTAGTTCAGTAAAAACTGAAGCACCAAAATAGAATATCCAACCTAAGACAGCAGGTGACGAAAGTCTTAATTTCCTGCCGAGGTACAATTCATAGATTTGAACCCCGCTGTCTTAATGCCAGCGGGGTATTGTACCTACAAGACAAAAAATCAGACGGAGGGATACCGTCGGAAAGGAGAAAAGATGTCTGTAGAAGCAAAACAAGCCAAACAGGTCGTAATCGACGAGATTAAGGAAAAATTTGAAAAAGCCGGATCCGTCGTAGTAGTCGACTATCTCGGACTGTCAGTAGCCGAAGCTGACGCTCTCAGAAAAAGCCTGAGAGAGGAAGGTGTAGACTACACAGTTTATAAGAACACTCTCATCAGAAGAGCTATCGACGGAACAGATTTCGCCGGTCTCGCTGAGGGAGATACACTCAAAGGTTCGACAGCACTCGCATTCAGCGGCGAAGACGTAACCGCAGGAGCAAGAGTTCTGTCCAAAGCTATCAAAGAGTATAAGAAGATGGCATTCAAGGGCGGCGTTGTAGAAGGAGAAGTTTACGACAAAGACCAGATCGAGGAATTTGCAAACATTCCGGGCAGAGATGTTCTCATCGCACGTTTCATGGGAAGCATTCAGAGCCCAATGACAAAGCTCGCACTCACACTCAAAGCTATCGCAGAGGCTATGCCGGCAGATGGAGCAGCACCTGCAAAGGAAGAGGCTCCTGCAAAGGAAGAAGCCCCTGCAGCTGAGGCAGCAGAAGAAGCTCCTGCAGCAGAAGAGGCACCTGCAGCTGAAGCAGCAGCAGAAGAAGCCCCTGCAGCAGAGGAAGCACCTGCAGCAGAAGCATAAGCTGAAGAGTAATAAGAATTGTTAAGGATCTAATCTATAAAGGAGTAATAAATTGATAAGGATAAAAT
>JAFREV010000101.1 GCA_017434685.1 Mogibacterium sp. | reverse complement strand
GATACACAGCTATTGCGGCTACAGGTCTCCGCTGGCGTATGAGAGGCTATATTATCTGCAGCATCCTGTCATCTCACGGAAAGCTGCTTAACAACGGCAGGGTTTCTCAGAAATTTTGTCCGTTATATTGACAGAGGACCATTAACTAAAAAATGGGCTTGCGCCCACCGCGGCAAATTCATATAATTGGGTCAGGAAGAGCGTCGTTCGTCAACGACTAACTCAACCTTTTGGGGTTGCCGTCTAGTTCTGTGAACTGACGGCTTTTTTGATGCTGATTGTTACCCGAACAGTCCGTCGACTGAACGTTACGGTAACTCTTACCATCTCCGGTCCCTCCCTTCGATAGATTTCCCATGGCCTCACCTCCTTGACGTTAGGGGATGTGGAAAAACGTATCTCTGGTTGAGCCAGCCGTGAGTCACAGCTCTCCTGACTTGTCATTATTCTATCCGTTAGATTCCGTCTGTCAATCCGCCCGAATCCTTGAATTCGACAAAACCCGCCACGCCCATTGTTTTATTGTCGGATTGAGTGAATATCTTGCAGGATTTCATTCAAAAATTGTAATTGTTTTTTTGAAAAACAATTTGAAGTATTCCCTCGTAAAAAAAGGGCTTGCGCCCACCGCAGCAAATTCATATAATTGGGTCAGGAAGAGCGTCGTTCGTCAACGACTAACTCGACCAATTTTCTTGGTGCCGCCTAGTTATGCGTACTGGCGGCTTTTTTAATGCTAATCGTTACCCGCAAAGTCTTTCGACTAAGCGAAATGGTAACTCTTACCATCTCCGGTCCCTCCCCTCGGATAGTCTCTACCATGCGCATCACCTCCTTAGGCGGTAGGGATGTAGTAAAAACTTCTTGGGTCGAGCCAGCCGCGAGTCACAGCTTTCCTGACTTGCCATTATTTTATCCGCTAGATCCCGTCTGTCAATCCGCTCAAATCCTTGAATTCGCCAAAAACCGCCACGCCCATTGTTTTATTGTCGGATTGAGTGAATATCTTGCAGGATTTCATTCAAAAAATGTAATTGTTTTTTTGAAAAACAATTTTCGAGCCATCTCCTGTAACCCTTGGGGAATAACGAACAAATTCCTTACCTAGTGACAATTATTCTCTTTATGTTTAGCTATCTTCTTCAGGATAGTATATTTTGTAGTCTACTTTTAATTCGTTTGCCGCCTCTTGATAGCTTAAACTGCTTCCGTGGAGCCAATTGAGAATGATTATCCTATATACAGCCGTATATTCTCTATCATTTTTGGTAGCATCATTGGAAATAATCAGCAAAGATTTTCCTTCATGCTTTGTCTTCAGCGTCTCTGCTTCCTCGTCATCGCTGGCATATGCTATAACATACTCTGCAGAGCCATAATCTTCTTCTTTTCTTGTCGCCTTTGCACTACAAGACTGAACAATTCCACTTTCCCCTCCATCTACAAAGCACAATGGTTGACTGGTAATATCTCTTACCTCTTTATCAGTAACATCTGCCCAGTAAGCCGGATCATTCTTTTTAGGGTCCCACTTAGCATTTATGTCTATATCGGCAGTAATTTTGTCAAAACTAGTATCCCATCCTGCAAAAGTATAGCCATCACGACTTGGTTTCTTTGGTTCTACTGCACCTTTTCCTTCCTTTACTTTCTGTTCAGAAATAGTATTACCTATACCATCTGTAAATCTAACGGTATATTCAGTCGGCTTCGGGTCAGGTTTTGGTTTAGGTGTCTCTTTTTTCTTCCAATGTGCATACAATGTTCTGTCTGAACTTACTGTAACGCTGGTGTCAACTTTGCTGCCTTTATCATTATCAGCTTCTGTATACCATCCGGTGAAATCATAGCCTTTCCTCTCCGGGTCTGTCGGGAAGGAAATCTTGCTGTGTCTTTTAAATTCCTTTGTCTGCTTATCCGGCGTACCTCCGTTTCCTTTAAATGTAACGGTGTACTTTTTCGTTGTCGTTGTTCCTCGCGAACTGCCTCTAGATGGTGTGGTGCTGCGGTTGCGGGTGCCGGTGTTTGAATTGTTGCGGTTGTTGTTATTGTTGTTTGTGTTTGTTTCAGTCTCGGTGAAGTCCTCCTGGTAGTCTTCAGGGTTGTAGTCGATGTATTCGCCCTCTTCGAAGTCGTCGCTGTCATCGGATTCGCCGGAGCCGAAGTTAGGGAGCAGAGGCTTCTCCGCTGTGGAGAGGCCAAGCTCGTCACGTCTCATCTGGTAATCTTCGGACATGAAACCGCTTTCGTCGTACTGGACGGTGGTAATCTCGCTGTTGTTACTGATTCTCGTCCTGCATGAAGGCAGCACAAAGACAGCGATCAGTAGCATCGCCAGCAGTATATATTTGTTTGTCAGTCTACGCTTGTTTTCCATCTATTCCCCTTTATATATGTAGAGTGTCTTTAGGCGTATATTGTTGCACGATTAGAGTGCGTATTTGAGTGCGGTTATTATCTTGCCCTTCCAGTCGAGGTCACGCTTGACCATGTTTGCTGTTTCTTCCATGAACTCATTCATGGCATATTTCTTCTCTTCCTGCATTTCGTGGTCTGAGTATGCTGCCTCTCTCCAGAGCACGTACATGCTGCTGTAATATTTGGCGTACTGCTCGGAGATGTCCTTGCGGAGAGGATCGACAAGCGATGCAAAGTTCTTGCCTGCAACATCGAGGTCTGCGGCTTTAAGCCATCTTATTGCGTATGGGAACATCGCGACTATGGCCGTCCGCGGATCGTCCGAGTCTATTCCCTCGCGGTTTGCGGCACGCCTCTTCTTGTATCTTTGGTACAGCAGGAAGGCCACAACTCCGAGTCCTGCGAGAATTAGCAGGAATATTATGAGTGGGAGCAGCCACTTGTATTCGCTGAAGATCTGCTCGTTGTCTTCTTCGCTAAACGGATCCTCGTCCTCGAACTGATTTTCCATATCGTCTTGGAAATCCTGGTATGTGTCACTTTCGAGATATGCAGAGCGCAGGGCAAACCTGTCTCTGAAGTTCTCGTCGGCTCTTGAGATGCCGTAGTTTTCCCCCGGAGAGATGAGCATTATGATACCGAATATTGCAAGCGATGCCAGGAGCACCGGAAGTACTGAAAGCAGTCCTCCCCTTGCAAGAACGAGTACGAGTGCTGCGATTATTATGGCTATGCATACAGTAGCAGGGATAATGCCGTAGTATGCGAAGAGAATCATGGAGTAGATCGCAGCGGCTATACCCAGTGCTCTTCGGATTGCTGCCGGCGGAAGAGCTGCAAGCATTCCAAGTGCTGTTGACAGGAACACTGCTGCTGTGCGAATGCACATTGTGAAATGCTCGTCTGCAGTCGCTCCGGTTCCGAATCTGTTGTATATATATGCCTGCGTGGCCTCGGACGCGTCATAAACGGAGTTCATGATCAGTCCGATTCCGCCCCAGAGGTACTTCCTCATAATTATGCCCACTGCGACCAGCGCAACGAATATGCCTGCCGCCACGTAAAGGCGAATTCTATTGTCCAGTTTTTCCTCGAGGAAGGTGAGCACCGTGTATACGATTACTCCGACCAGGAGGAACGGGATTGTCATTGCATTGCCCGATGCTGCCAGCAGAAGTGCAAACACCGACATAAGCGATATGGCAGTTGCTATCTCGTGAGGCATTTCCCTGAGCAACCAAGGGTTCTCATTCTTTTGGTCTATGAGGCGGATTCCGGTCTCTGCGTTTCTTACGTTTACATCAAATCCGTCCGAATTGTCCTCATAAGCGAGGTCCGCTGCGGCAAATGCCGGTGATGCAAAGTTCGGCGCGGTGTCGAAGTTTGCTGTCGTGAAATCCGCATTAACATTCGCTTCGCTCGCGTTCTTTTCTTTATTTCCGAATTTTGGTAGTTTAGGTTTCTTCATTTATATCTGTTATGCTATACCTCGATTCCGGCGAGGTCTTCCCTGTATGTCTTGTTTCCGAATCCTATGATTTGGACATTGTTCTCTGTGGTGCTTCCCTCGGCTCCGTAGAGGAGGACCGTCACGTTTGTTCCGTTTGCTATCGCTTCGAGTCCGGTCGGAACTCTGCCGCAAACGATAACTATATGTGCGTATCTCGTCTCTGCGAGGTCTCTGTCTATGCTGGAGAATGCCCCTTGCAATGCCGCAGGCGATGCGAGGAACTCGTCTGCTGCGAGGTTCATCTCGTCTTCATCGCTGATTTTCTTGAACACTGCGCGTCCGGTAAGCGCATCTGTCCAGGCAGCTGTGAGGCTCGTGCTGTCCAGTCTCAGTGTATTAAGGAGAGATACATACACCGATGCGATGGTTTCGAGTGCCTCAGGGTCGCTGCTTCTTTCACCTGCACTTCCGAGTATTACGAGGAGCTGGTCGGTGATCGGTGTTCCGAGTTCTTTGACCAGCATCTTGTCTATTTTCTCTGAAAGTTTCCAGTGGATATTTCTGACCGGGTCTCCCGGCACGTATTCCCTGATACCGCGCACGTCGCCCGGGTCCATTCCGCGTCTGCTCTCTGCAGATCTGTCGTTTTCGAGCAAGGCCGCATCTGATGCATACGAAAGCTGCGTCTCAAAGATTTCAGGCATAACAGTGATGAACCTGCTGTCCTCACATCTCGCTTCCTTTTTGGCAAGCATCAGAGGATCCCACACAAGAGCGTCTGTAACGTGAATTCTGTATCTGCCTGCGTGACCTGAAAGCACCTCAAAATCTATCTCCTTTTTGCTCTTCGGCCCGGGAGATACATGGATTACCGTGCTGTCTGTTTCACCCGTCCTGAGGTTTTCGCATACAACCTCAAGCTCGGCATTTGCAACCGGCATGATGCCGGGATTTTCTATGGTGAGCCTCATGGTAGGTTTATCACCTACTACCGGCGAATCTCCCATCTTTACTGTCAGATTCTTGCCTGACAGGGCCAACAGTCCTATTGATACTGCCGGAAGGATGATTATGGCGAGCAGCAGTGCCAGGGTCACCGTTTCGTTATCAAAGAAATACAGTATCAGCGCAGCGAGTATGAGAAGACCACATGCAATTCTTCTTTTAAGCATTTAATTTGGTTCCTTTGTTCTTCTCTTAATTACTCCACACCGTAAGGTGTTTTGGTACCGCCCATAAGCTGATTCAGCACGTCTTTTGCTGAGATACCTTGAGCTCTTGCCTTCTGTGTGAGCAGAATTCTGTGTGCACATACATCGCAGAATACGTCTCTGACGTCTTCCTCTGTCACATAGTCTCTGCCGTTCATGACGGCACAAGCCTTTGCCATATGGCTGATGGCGATAGATCCTCTCGGAGAAACACCGAGCTCGATCATATTGTTATTTCTTGATGCCTCTACGAGGTCTGTGATGTAGTTTATAATCTCGTCTTTGATGGTGACTTTGAGTACGATTTCCTGCATCGATTTTACGACTTCCTTGCTTGCAACCTGTCCCACTACGGCGAACGGGTCTTCGACCTGTCTGCCGAGTATGATGGATCTCTCACTCATCTTGTCAGGATAGCCAATGGAAAGTCTGGTCAGGAATCTGTCCATCTGTGCGTGCGGCAGCACCTGTGTGCCTGCTGCTCCGACCTGGTTCTGAGTAGCGATTACGATGAAAGGCTCAGGCAGCTGATATGACTTACCGTCTACGGTTACCTGTTTTTCTTCCATGGCCTCGAGAAGAGCTGACTGTGTCCTTGAGGACGTACGGTTAATCTCGTCAGCGAGCAGGAGGTTTGTATCGTTAATGATTCCCGGTACGTATACGAGGTTTTCGCTGTCTCTGTTAAAGATGGAGAATCCAACGATGTCCGACGGCAGCACGTCCGGTGTGAACTGGATTCTGTTGTACTTCATGCCGAGTGTCTTGCCGAGTGCAACGGCGATAGAAGTTTTACCTACTCCCGGTACGTCATCGAGCAGAATGTGTCCGTTTGCGAGCACGCTCATAATAACTTTTCTGATTACATCATTTTTACCGATAATCACCTTGTTCATTTCTTCGGTGATAGCTTCAGTAGCCGCATTGATGGCTCTTAAAGTTTTCTCTTCCAATTTATTTCTCTCCTTTTGATTTTTATCTCGTTGAGAACGCCCTTCATTACATTCTCATTCAGAATAATAATACCACAAAGCCTTGAATTTGTAACGGTTTACAATGTGTATCCTGTAGGTTTGCTTTGCCTTCTAATATGCAGTGCCGAAGGTCTAGTTTATCTCGAATGTCTCTGACACGATTCCACCGTACTTTCCGATGCCTCTTATCTCTATTTCTCCGTTTCCGGCAGCCTCGTTATTCTTGTAATTGACGAGGTAGTCAATGCCTTCCCTGAGAATGCCACCCTCGTCAAAAAGTATAAGTTTAGGGCAAACCGGTTCCTCGAGATATTCTCTCTTTGTGATGTCTTCGGTCTTTGAGAAAGCGTCTATTATATATGTGTCTTTTATATGTCTTTTTGTTGCAATAGTCACGGAGGCTCTTTTGGTGTTTCCGGTCGCGGCAGTAACGGTCAGCTCTCCGCTTCCGGTTATTCTGAGCACGCCATTCTCATCCACGGTCGCGAGTTCCGGGTCGCTGACCGTCCAGCTCAGCTTCGACGGGTCAAATGTAAGGCCGTCTCCGCCGAGCCCGAGGCTGAGTCTGTCTCCTTCAAACATTCGATACGCAGCGTCGGTTTCGGCCTCTCCGTCTTCGGACTCAGCCTCGCCTGCCGCGTCCGCTAAAGGCTTGTAGCTGTACGCATCGATTATTTCCAATTCCGGAGTGAACCCTCCGCCTTCCGGAAGCTCTATTCCGACAGATATAACCCCGTTTTTTGGCTTCTCCGCGCCTTCGCTTCCGCTGACTCCGTAAAGTTGCACCCAATAAGTGCTGCCTCTGCATTCGAAACAGGCTACGCCCACACTGCGATAACTTCCCCTGAGCACATTTTCTCTATGTGTCGGAGACTTCATCCACATGCTCATAATGCGTGATGTGCTGTCGGTTCCTTTTCCGAGGTTCTCTCCGTTTACTCTTGCATTTACAGAGTTCCAGG
>JAFREV010000100.1 GCA_017434685.1 Mogibacterium sp. | reverse complement strand
GCGGGAAATCCTCAGCGAAGTTTCTCATAGCAGGAATAATTCCGCAAGTGGACACAGTTATATTTCTGAGGCCGAGATTATATCCTTTAGGATTATGAATCAGCTTGATAAATCTCGATAGTTCATCGTAATTATCCAGAGGCTCCCCCATTCCCATTACGACAACATGTCCTATATTCTCTCCGGTATGATTACTCATAGCCAGCACCTCACCGAGCATCTCGCCACCCGTAAGGTTTCTTTCGAGACCGTCCATGGTCGAAGCGCAGAATGTGCATCCCATACGGCAGCCTACCTGAGAAGATATGCATATGGAGTTGCCGTAATTATACTTCATAAAAACGGACTCCACCTCTGCTCCGTCATCAAATCTGAACAGACATTTAATGGTTCCGTCCTTTGACTGCTGAGAACTGATAATCTCCGGCAATCCAAGATAATAGCCGCAATCGACCAACTTTTCTATCAACGACTGCGGAAGATTCCGCATTTCCGAATAATCAACAACGCCCTTTGAAATCCAATCAAATAGTTGATTAGCGCGAAAAGGCTTCTCTTCAAATTCTGAAACGACCTCGCGTAATTCTGCGAGGTCGAAATCCAGTATATTCTTTTTGTTGATATTGCATGTGTTCATTGATTATATGCGTTCGACTTTGATGCCGGTCTTGTGGCCGTTTATATCAAATTCATCAAGTCCGTCAGCTTTCTCTATTGCAACGGCAATAGTCTCGTCCATGATGAAGTCTTTGGCTTCATCAACGGCTTTGGAGATATCCTCATCTGCTGCAAGATAAATCTTAATCTGATCCATCATCTCGAAATCAGCTTGTTTTCTGAGCTGCTGTATCTTGGAGATAACCTCTCTGACATATCCCTGATTGATAAGCTCAGGTGTAAGAGTCGTATCGAGTATGACGAATACGTTATTGTCCATGCCGACTACGAAACCTTCTTTGGATGAAATCCTGACATCGAGGAATTCATCTGTGATTTCGTATTTTTCGCCTCCGAGTTCCATCTCAATCGGGCCTTCTCCTATCTTTGCGATAGTTTCCTTGGCATCGAGTCCTGCGAGTGCAGCGCCGAATTCTTTGATATTCTTGCCAAGCACAGGGCCTGCAGCCTTGAAATTAGGCTTGATCTGGAAGTTCATATACTTATCCAAATCATCTTCGAACTGAACCTCGTGTACATTGAGTTCTTCCATAATAAGACCCGTTAGGTCACCGATAATATCTTTATAGTTACCATCTACGATAACTTTCGAAAGCGGCTGTCTGACTTTGAGTTTCTCCTGCTCTCTGGTGCTTCTGCCGAGATTTACAAGAGTCTTAACCAGATCCATACGTTCTTCTGTCTTATCATCGATGAGTTTTTCATCCGCCTTAGGGAAATATGCAGTATGTACAGTCTGCTCCCCTGTCAGTTTTGTGTATATCTCATCAGCGATAAACGGTGCAAACGGAGCCATCATGCGGGCTACGCCGTTTAGTATCTCGTAAGTTGTCGCATATGCTGCACGCTTATCGAGACTCATTGCATCGCCCTCTCCCTCAGCGAAGAATCTTCTTCTGGCACGTCTGATATACCAATTGGAGAGATCATCGTCGATGAATTCACCGATAGCGCGTACGGCTCTCATATGATCATACTCATCCATATGCTCGGTAGTTGCTTTAATGAGTTTGTTGTATTTGGAAATTATCCATCTGTCGAGTTCCGGTCTCTGATCATATGTCACATCAAAATGTTTGACTTCGGCCTTATCTATATTGGCATAGAGACAGAAGAAGTTATAAGTGTTCCTCAGCGTGCTGAACACCTTGCTGATAACTTCTTTGACCCCGTCCTCGTCAAACTTGGTCGGTGTCCATGCCGGAGATCCGTGAAGCAGATACCATCTGACTGCATCTGCACCGTATTTGTTCATCATCTCAAACGGATCTACGGTGTTGCCGACGTGCTTGCTCATCTTTTTGCCGTGTTTATCAAGAATGAGGTCGTTAACAAGTACATTTCTGTACGGAGCACAATCTTTCACGATAGTTGAAATAGCCATCAGTGAGTAGAACCATCCTCTTGTCTGGTCGATTCCCTCGCAGATGAAGTCCGCCGGGAATAATTCATCGAAAGTGTCCGCCTTTTCAAACGGATAATGCCACTGTGCGAAAGGCATTGCTCCTGAGTCGAACCAGCAGTCCATAACTTCAGGCGTTCTGTGCATGCTTTTACCGCACTTCGGGCATTTTATGGTCACGTCATCCACATACGGTCTGTGGAGTTCGATGCTCATATCTATATCCTGCTCGGCATCGGCCACGAGCTGCTCGCGTGAGCCAACGCAGTGGATGTGTCCGCATTCACACTTCCAGAGCGGAAGCGGAGTTCCCCAGTATCTGGATCTGGAAATTGCCCAGTCTTTAACCTCTTCGAGCCAGTTTCCGAATCTCTTCTCACCTACGTGAGGTGGGAACCAATTAACTGTATTGTTGTTTGCAACAAGACGGTCTTTGAGTTTGGTCATCTCGATATACCATGACTTGTTTGCGTAGTATACGAGCGGTGTGTCGCATCGCCAGCAATGCGGATAGGCGTGCTCCATTTTTTGTTTTGAATAAATCTTATTGTCCTGAGCGAGATATTTAATGATATCTACATCGAGGCCGTCTTCCATTACGAATCTGCCTGCCCAAGGAGTCTCTGTATAGCAGCCTCTCTCATCTACCGGCTGCATAACTGCGAGATTATACTTGCGGCCGCAGTTGTAGTCGTCTTCACCGAATGCCGGAGCGGTATGAACGATTCCCGTACCATCTTCTGTAGATACATAATCCATGCATGTAACTATAAATGCATTCTTTCCTTCCTCAGGAACGACAAATGGTTCGAGCTGTTCATAGGTCCAGTACTCCATGTCCTGTCCCTTAACCTTCTCAACGACTTCATATTCGTCATTTGCGAGAACTTTGTCAGCGAGGGCTTCGGCGGCCCAAAGATAATCCCCTTCGCTGTCTCCGGTCTTCATAAGGCATTTAACATAATCGACATTAGGTCCTACCGTAAGTGCGATGTTTGATGCAAGTGTCCAAGGAGTTGTAGTCCACGCAAGGAAATACTCATTGTCATTATCACAGTCCGTACGGTGGAATCTGCAAGTCAGAGTGTTGACCTTTACATCCTTATAACCTTGTGCAACCTCGTGTGATGCGAGGCCGGTTCCGCAGCGCGGGCAGTACGGAAGAATCTTGTATCCTTCGTATATGAGGTCTTTATCAAAAGCTGTTTTGATAATCCACCAGCCCGTCTCAATGTAATCATTTTTATATGTTATATAAGGATCCTCCATGTCAGCAAGATAAGCCATCTTTTCCGACATGTCTGTCCACATCTGAGTGTATTTGAATACAGACTCACGACATTTTTCGTTGAATTCTTTTATGCCGTATTTCTCTATGTTTTGTTTACCCGAAAAACCGAGTTGTTTCTCTACTTCGATTTCAACAGGAAGTCCGTGAGTGTCCCAGCCGCCTTTACGCTTAACCTGGAAACCCTGCATGGTCTTATATCTGTTTACGGAGTCTTTCAAGGTACGTGCCATCATATGATGAATACCCGGTTTGCCGTTTGCTGTCGGCGGTCCTTCATAAAACACGAATGAAGGAGCGCCCTCCCTTGCTTTAACGCAGAGGCTGAGCATATCCATGTCATTCCAATTCTTGACTTGTTCTCCCTGATACTCCGCTACGGGTTTATCCGATAAATTCTGAAACATTAGTAAATTCTCCTATAAATTGATATTCGGCGCAGGACCTGCGATGGGTCCGAAAGTCGCACACTTTGAAATTGTAACACAATGAGCATTTAGTTTGTAGTTATTTATTGTCTTTGTGCGTGTCTTTATCCGTGTCTTTGTTAGTGTCCGGATCTTTATTATCTTTATTTTTACCTTTGCCGTACTTGGATTTTTTTAGTTCTGCTCTTAAAAAGTTCGAGTATCCGACGATGTCTGCGGCTTCAATCTCGACAACATCATTCTCTCTGCCGCATGAGTCTATTATGTTACGCACATTATCATAACTCTTTATGAAGAACTCTATGGCATGTTTGATCTTATTCATCCTCTCGCCTATCTCGGAGTCTTCTCTGGCATAAGTCAAACCGGTAACATCGCCCTCTGCGTGATTCGTAATGTTTCGTATAGTTCCTACATTGTAATATGAGTACAGAAGCTCATGTAGAGCGTATCTGTCGTCGCATAATGTATATGCACGAATAAACTCATCTGATGTCTCTTCAAGATCTTTGAGTCTTCTGTCCGTGTACTCGAGCTGATGGGCCGTATCATTTGAATGGTTTCCGACTCTCCACCTGCCGTAGAACTTCAAATAGTAATGGGCTATATCGTCAAGTTTATATTTTTCAAAAGGTCTGAGATCGAAGTATATCTGACCGAATTTCTTAATAACATCAGGCTTGCCTTCCTCTGAATTACAGTAGTAGTACATTCCTCTGCTTAAGAAATCCTGCGGGCCCCTCGATTCGATAAGAGTCAATGTCTGTTGCCAGAAGCCCTTTCTGAAAGCCCATTTAACCAAGTCGATGAACTCCATTTCATCCTTTGTTATCAAAGGACCGTAATCCTGATGGATGCCTTCAATTACAAGAGCGAAAAAATTCTCTACAAAAGTTGTCGGTTTAAATGCATCAGGGTCGCTGAACAGATTTCGAAGGCTCGATATCCCTCGTTCAATATCTGTGATATCACATAGCGAAATACCGACGTCTATATTTCTCATCGCATACAGCATACGGTTGATAAAATCATTCTGAATCCCCTGCTTCCCCCAATAGTCCATGAGGATATCCGTCTTGCCGTATTGGAGAAAAGCTCTGGTCCCTGCAAGAAGATCATTCATTCCGAACTTTGTTGTATCATCACTGATTCTGTTGGCAAGAGAGTCAGGCCTTTTGGATGTCGTATTGATCTGAACTATTTCAAT
>JAFREV010000099.1 GCA_017434685.1 Mogibacterium sp. | reverse complement strand
TCCTGATTCCGTGTATTACTATTATTCCGAACAGGAGGGCGCACTGTAGGTCCGCCGTCGCATATCCTTCGAGGAATCCGTGCACAACAGGATTCTGATCGAAGGACGGCGCCGCCCACTCCGTAGAGATAGGCGAGATTATGCTCTTTGTGATGACCGCAGTGACTACAACGAGCAGTACGGGAAAGAGTATCTTTCCTACCTTATCTATTACCGTGCCCGGGTTTGCCACAAACCAATACGTAACAAGATAGTAGACGACGGAAAAGAGAATTACAGGCAGCATATTCTCTGTCTCAAGCCCCGTAATCTGGACTATTGCCGCCCATGCCGCAGCGCTCATCCTCGGGACCATGTATAGAGGCCCGATGACGAATATGGTAAGCGCAACGAAGAACGCACCGAATTTCGGAGCTATCTTGATGCTCATCTCGGAGAAGGTGCAATCCGCTTTTACGAGTGCGAGGTAACCGAAGTACGGAAGTATCACGCCGGAGAGCAGCACGCCTATAAACACGGGAATAAGTGCAGTTCCCGCGTCTTTGCCCCACTGCACCGGAAAGAGCATGCAGGCAGCACCGAAGTGCATCGAGAAAAGTCCGCCGCCCATTACCATTAATTCTTTTATCCCCAGATCCTTTTTCATAGCTCACCTATTTTACAGTTTCATATTTCGTCCATTTTACAATCCGCTAAAAGCGGTGACAAGTACTGCCACCGCCCTCGGGCTGAGTATTTTATGTGCATTCTTTATCTGCTCTTCTTCTCGGTAGGAACGTGCTCTACCACTTTGGTGCAAATGAATGTCATAACTGCTACGTAGAATATTGCGAATAACATCTTTCCGTCCTCCTTTTCCATTTATATATTGGTGATAAGTAATTGTAAGTTGGTATTTCAGATTGGCCTTTTGGCTTCCTCTTCCTGGTTATAATATAGCGCGGTTTTGCTCATATGAAAAATTAACAGTTAAAATGCTTGTCATTAATTTTCTTAATGTATAAAATGTACATGAAAGAGGTGATCTTATGAACACAAACAAGATGGTAAGCGTGCTGCTGACTTCAATAGACAGCGGCAGTTTGACAAAGGCCGGAGAGATACTCGGATACACACAGTCAAATCTGACTCAGATGGTTAAGGCGTTTGAAGAAGAGATCGGATTTCCCCTGCTGATAAAAACCAAGCGAGGAGTTGAGCCGACAGAGGAGTGCAAAGAGCTCCTTCCGTCAATGCGAGCCATAATGGCGCAGGAGGAGAAGTTCTATCAGGAAATCGACAGCATACGAGGAATTCACAAAGGAACCATCAGGATAGGTACCTTTGTCAGCACTTCCACCTCATGGCTTCCTCAGCTGCTCTCGTTCTTTCAGGCGAATTATCCGAATGTCGTATTTGAGATCGAGGAGAGCGGTCAAGACGAGATGCTGAGAGGCATACAAAACGGTTCCCTCGACATAGCACTGATGAGTCAGCCCGATGCAGACAGTGTAGATTTCATACCGCTGCTCGAAGATCCGCTCATGGTGGTCTTTTCAGAAAATCACGACCTTAGTTCTTTTGACTACGTACCTGTAAAGGAACTGGCCAAGCACCCGATGGTACTGACCTATCAGTCGTATGACCGCGATGTTCGTAAGATATTCGATAATGCCGGCTTTGAGCCCGATGTTAAATACTATTTCAAAGATGACTTCGCAGTGCTCACCACGGTCCAGTACGGCCTAGGCATCGCGGTTCTGCCGGAGCTCATAATTGAAAAATTTCCGGGCGACTACGACTGCCGTATGCTGAAGCCCGAGGCATACAGAACCCTCGGTGTAGGTATTCGTTCAGAAAAAGAAGCAGGCCCACTTGCCCGCTTCGTAATCGACTTCCTTAAACAAAATGTTAAGTGAAGTTGTTCATTGAATTTTCTGTTTACTTTCCCTCTTCCGCTTATTCTGCAATGGGGAAAGTATTTTAATATAACTATTACTTGGGAATTCTCAGTCCCTTTAGATATTCCTTTTGTTCCGGCGTGATGCGGTAACTCTCTACAGACTTTTGTATGGCTTTATTGTGAGTCCACTTGTCCAGCACCTTGTTTTCTATGAACGGTAGGACCTCTTCATACTTTTTTGCAAGCGCAGTTGCAAAGTACCATGCAATCATCATATTGACATAGTACTCATCTGATTTAACGTCAGCCACCATTTTCGGATACTCCGCTTTGAAGTCCTCATCCAGATAATGCTGCATCAGCATACCAATCCCGAATCTGATTGTGTAAGTCTCTTCGGACCTAATCCACTCTTTGATTTCCCCGAGCAGATTCGCCCTGTGCTTCTTAAACACTTTCGGCGAAAGCTGATCGCAGGTTGCCCAGTTATCTACATACGGCAGAAAGCGATTCACCTCAGCGATGCATTCCTCATAATCCTTCATTTCAGAAATAATAAACGCATGCAGTTGATTCTCATCGAAGTACTCGTGCGGAAGTTCCTTGATGAACTCTGCCGCATCCCCATTCTTTATCAACTGCTTTGCAAGTTTGCGTAGTTCCGGTGTCCTCACGCCTATCATCTTTTCGGGATCGACTGTCGGCATGAGCTTCGCCTGAAACTCTCCGTACTTTATATCCTGCCTTTCGAACAGTTCTTTTCTGATTGTTTCCATCATCGTTTCCTTCATACTCGTTTTATTATCTCATCAGAGTAACCAGCCATTTATCATCGCATCGATTATCTTCGCATCGATGTTTCCTCCACTCATATCATAGGTAATTATTAGATTGTCCCATGGCACAATGCCAATCTCATTGTACTCAATAAACTTCCTGTCATTGCCTTGCATATATGCATCACTTTCTATCATTCCAAGATGCTCCCAATAAATAATCTTGCCATCTCTTGGTCGCTTAATTGTAAAATCCGGGATTCTATTCACATCCGGGTGAGGAATCGGGGCTTCATATCTGTAAGGGATTTTATAGTGAGCAAGTCGTGACCCGATATACACTTCGTTCTTAGATCTCATCTTTA
Source organism: Mogibacterium sp. (assembly GCA_017434685.1). GTDB lineage: Bacteria > Bacillota > Clostridia > Peptostreptococcales > Anaerovoracaceae > Crickella. Next base: position 27,710 of record JAFREV010000099.1, on the reverse strand, counting down.
CTCCGTCGGAAGCTATGTGCTTACGACTCTCTTCATGGAAGCCTTCCTGCCTCGTGTATGCATCGGCCCATTCTTCATCACTTTGTTTTCTGTAATTCACACCTTCATTCAGTTCCGGATGTTTGCTGAGAAATCTTGCCATTACGGATGACTCGTCATAGTTGGCGTAGTGCTTAATTGCCATATCTATAATTCTTATGTCCTTTTCAATTATAGCAATGGCTTTAGTTAAATACTCTTTGCGCACAAGAGCAAAAACTTTGTCGATATCTTTTGTGATGCCAACACGTTTCTCTTTCTTTCTATTGCCCTTTTTCGGAAAGCGCTCATAATAGATGTGTCGACCACGATTATTCACGCAAAGCAATTCTCCCTCCGGCAAGGTTTTGAGTTCATTTTTAAAATCTTTGATGCTGTCAGTCATTACGGATCTGATTCGTAATAGTTCTTCTCTGTGAATCATAAGCTCTCCACTTCAATCAACATACATATTTCATCTGCACATTTCATCAAAGAAAGTCCCTCATGGGAGTTTTTGAATATTTCATAAATTTGCGCCAATTTTTTTCATATATGTATGAAAAGTGCAGTTTTTCTTGTCTTTTTTCTCAAAAGTTGCTCATTATCAAACTTTCCCAGGGCATTTTTGATGATTTTCATACATATATCAATTTTTCCCCTCAAGATGTATGAAAATTAAAAAAACTCCTATTTATTATCCAACTCCCTAAATCGCGCTTTAGATTATATGTCTTATTTTCGAGAACCCACTGGAAAGGCCATGGATTACGTGGATAAGCGAGGAGCCATGGATAAGTCCATGGACAGAGACGCTCTGTCCACCGACTTATCCACCGCTCCCTAATAATCAGCGTCGCTTATCAACATAATCCACCGCCTCGACTACGACGGGATATTAGTAATGAGAAATAATAACAATCTGTATTGTTGTTATTATTAAACGTTCGTAGTAGCAGTTGTGCAGGCTGTGGGTAACTGGCTTCAAAGCAGGCTGTGAATAAGTGTGTGTGCAGCGTTTCATTTTATGCTGTGCATGCACTTATTCATGGCACTGTGCCAGTTATCCATAACTGCATAACTGGTGTATATTATTCTCCCCTGAGTATTGCTTCGACTTGGTCGCGTTTTTCGTGAAGGACGCAGCCGCCGATGTGTTCGCCCGAGAGCACGCCACCGTCTCGAAGTGCGGTGAAAAGGCCTGAGCCCATCGCTTCTCTTACTGAGGTGTCCTTTACATTGATATCTGAATATGCCGAGAACGGGCAAGGCTCCGCTCCACCATGCGAGTTGATGTGAAAGAACCCGCGTCCCGCTGCAAGGCATCCACCGGAGCTTTTTTCATCCCCCGGGAATGCAACGTACATCATATCCTGGTGATTTGCCCTCAAGCTGTCCATCTTCTCAGTCATATAATCGCGGTCGGCATCGTCAGGCGCAAGTTCCTTGCTCTCATCTGTCACAGGCACATATTCAATGTAGAATACGGCTTTGCATCCGCGCTGTATCATTAGGTCGAGGAATTCATCTGAATATACCTCATGCAGGTTCTCCTTTGTGACGGTAACCGACACTCCGTATATAAGGCCGCGCCTGTGCAGTTCATCCATTTTGGATATTACGGTGTCGTAAACACCTTCGCCACGACGCCTGTCAGTCTCGCTGCGATCGCCTTCAATGCTTATGACCGGTATGAGGTTGCGGCAGCTGTCCAGAAGCTCCATGTATTTTTCGCTCATGAAAGTGCCGTTTGTAAAAATCGGAAAGAGTATGTTCGGAACGCTTCCCGCCGCTTGCAGCACATCCCATCTCAGCATAGGCTCGCCTCCGGCAAGCAGTATGAAGCTGATGCCGAGTTCCTCGGCTTCTTTGAATATGCAAAGCCACTCCTCGTCCGTCAGCTGTTTCTTCGGCTCGCAGTCTACTGTGGCATTATTCGCTCTTGAGTAGCAGCCCGCGCAGTGAAGGTTGCAGCTCGAAGTTATACTTGCAATAAGATAAGAAGGCACGTGAAGTCCTTCCTTCTCCTCTTTGATTCTCTTTATATTTGCTTTCGCGCTTGCGACGGCGAACTTCGCAATAAAAGCACTCTCCCTCGGATCTTTGAGAGTGGCTTTCATCGCATCCTTTACTACCTGCTCTACCCCATCTGACAGGTATTGCTGAAGATCAAATTTCTCTTTCATTGTCCGCTGATATATCCTTTCATCTTTATCTTTAGATGCTTGCATTCTATTCCTTCACGCCGCTGCAAACAAGTTGCTTATGCCGGTTCGAGCAGATCCTCCATGCTGCAGCCCAGCGCTCGGGCCAGCCTCAACAATGTCTCCGACTGTCCCTTGTTAATGTCTTTGTTGCGCTGTTCATACATCTGGATCGATCTGAGAGAGACCCCGCTTTTATCTGCAAGTCCGCTCTGTGAGTATCCGTAAGCGCTTCTGATTCTTTTGAGGTTGGTATCCTTCGCTGATTTTCCGATGATCTTATCCATCGTTTCGGCAAATTTGCTGAGGTCGGCTTCGTGCAGAGTCGGATACAGGCCTCTTAAGTCTTCATATGGCATCGCCTCCAGGAGCTTTCTATACGGAATTGCCCTCAGCCACTGGTAGTAGCAAAGAGCCCAGCCACACCAATAGTCCGGCGTTCTGTCAGGCATCACATCTGTTTCCGACTCCGGAGCAACTCCTGTCTTTTCTTCAATTACTTCTACAGCAAGCTCAATGCCGCTCTTGCCTACCAGATATTTCGGCTCGCCGTTTTCAATCTTTCGACAAACGACAGATGTCGTGAACATCACAGAAAAATCTTCCATAGGAATACCGAAGTCGTTAATCGCAAAGTCGAACATATCTCCTATGTTTTTCATCGCGCTATTCAGGTATGTTTCTTGGTATGCGTGCATCGTCATTTCCGATTCCACCTCTCATTATATCTATCATGAACAGGCCGTCCGTTTCGCCTTCGCATATTTTTGTGAACCCGGCATCTGCCTTTTCATCTCGGGCTTTTCTCCTCGGGTAATAGATTTCTTTATCCGCTGCTAGGCTGTCAACAAAGGAGAGTTTGTCGAAAGCGTATTCGGATTTGATCACTACCTGCTCTCCGAGTTTGCCGAGCCTCATCGCTCCGGCAAGCTGCTCGACAGTAATCGTGTTGTTTAGGAAGGCATCCGCAAAATCGTAGTACCTGTCGTCTGCGCGGTAACCTATTACAACATCGTATGCGTTTACGTTTACGAGGAAATTCTCTTCGAGGTATCGCCTGGCCTTTGTCGCAACAGGAGCGCTCGGTCTGAACAGTCTGTTTGTCACGAGCACGGCCATCCAATTGAGTATTGAGAAGTCCTCGCTGTTAAGCCTTAGAATATTCAGATTTTTATCGTCCAGATCGTAGTGATTGATAATTCCGTCTTCAATTGAAGAGCAGGCCCACTCACCGGCCAGTTCGATATGCTCCGTGCAGTAGAAACCAAGGCCGTAGTCGTTGTGTTTTCGGCCTGCTCCGTACTCCGGCTTTCTGATTACCTTTGTCGATCCGTGATACAGTTCCATGTTCGTGTCCTTTGCTTTGTTTTCGGTATTATATCACTGTGGTGATATAGATGCAATCGCGGGTGAACTGTTGTAAAATTCAAATTAGCATAAGCATAGATATTAGGAGGATAATAATATGAAGATAGTAAGTGAAGCTATGAACGGCGGAATGATTCCGGACAAGTACGGCAAACACGGTGAACTCAAAGACGGTTTCGGCAACCCTTGCCTCTCGGTTCCGTTCAAGATCGAGGATGCACCTGCGGGCACTGTTTCTTATGCGCTCGTACTGGACGATATCGACTCGGTTCCGGTATGCGGTTTCGTGTGGATTCATTGGATTGCCGCAAACATCAAGAGCACGGACATTCCTGAAGGAGCAAGTGCAAATGCCGATTTCGTGCAGGGAGTCAACAGCTGCTTCGGTTCAAACGGCAGAGAGAACTCAGTCGGATATATTGGTATGGCACCACCGAACGAGCCGCACGTATATACTCTGAAAGTGTACGCGCTGGATTGCGAGCTTGATCTTGAGAGAGGTTTCTTCTACAACGAGCTGATGCATGCCATGGAAGGCCATGTGCTCGCAGTAGCCGAGGCCCCGGGCACATACAATAACTAATCAGCTATATCATTGTATTCATCAGTAATCCTATAATTACCGCTGCCAGTATGAGAATAACCGGGGTCTGCGATTTCTTTACCGTGCCGTCTTCGGCAACAGGCCTTCTGAAAAATGCAGCGCACTGCGAGCCGATAAATGCCCAGAATACAACTGAAAGGATCCTGCGATTCCTGTCTGAAAGCTTCATCTTAGCCGTCATCACAAGAACGGAAAAAGCATAAAAAAGAGAACTGCGCACACCATCCAGCATGCCGCAATTCTCTTTTTTTCTTTGCATTTTCTGAATTATTCTGTCCCATTGCCATACCCAATAATAGCACCGGGAATTCTTTCGTTCGAGTTAATTCAGATTCTATAAATTTGTTTGTCTACTTAACGGTCACCTTGCAGGTCTTCCAGATACCGTTGATGGTCTGGACATAGATCACTGCTGTGCCCTGACCCTTGGCTGTGATCTTGCCCTTCGAGTTTACTGTCGCAACCGATGGGTTGTTGCTGGTGTACCTGTAGGTAGCTGCGTGGCTCGTGGTGAGCTTCTTGCCCTTTCTGACCTTGCTCACGCTTCCCTTAATGGTTGCGCTCCGGCCCTTCTTCAGGGTGTACGCACTCTTCGAAAGCTTGAGGCTCTTCGGGTTGGTGTATTTGCCCCTGAGGTTTCCTGTCAGGAAGTGCCCGTCTATGCTCTTGGCCAGTGTCTTGTATGTACTGCCCTGCTTCTTCTCAGCTACTACGTAGAACTTGTATGCAGTCTTCTTGCTGAGCTTGGTCTTCTTCCATTTCAGGGTGTTTGCATTTACGACCTTGACTCGCTTGAAGGAGTACTTTTTGCCCTTGTAGTTGCACTTGGCGAGGTAGATCGCATACCTGTCTGCACCTGCGACCTTGTTCCATGAGATATTGACAGATGTCTTGCCGCTGGCGATTCCCTTGGCCACGAGCACCGGTTTTGCAGTGCTCTTTGCAGGCGTAGGTGCCGGAGTTGGTTCAGGAGTAGGTTTCACCTTTAGAATTGTTTCCGTCCTGGTTTCACCGCACAATGTGCAGGTGTATGTCATTTCTCCTTCTTCAGACTCTGTTGCTTCTTTTGTGACCTTGCCTTCATCCCAGGTATGAGCATCAGGATCTATGGCTACATCTTCAAGAGTCTTGGTCTGCGTCTTGAATGCCTCATTTTCAAAGCTTGCTGTATAGGTGGTTTCTCCCTTGGATGTGCATGTTGCATGCTTTGTAATTTCAACAATTACTTCCGCAATCTCTGACTCTTTGTGCTCTGCATCGTGGTTGCAAGCTCTGGTAGCTGTGACAGATTTGTTGCCATCTGCCCACTCATATGTTACCTCGCCCCAGTCATGACCGAGAGCATCGATATTGGCTTCTGTTTTTGTCTGAACATCAAACGCTTCGTTTTCGAAAGCGCCCGAAGTGTACGTGGTCTTGCCATTTTCTGTACACGTTGCAGGTTTTGTTTCTTCTGAAGCCTCGACCGTCTCGGTTTCCTTGTGCGATGCATCGCGTTTGCAAACTCTGGTTGCCGTGACAGATTTGTTGTCATCAGACCACTCGTATGTCGCCGCATTCCAGTCGTGGCCCAGTGCCGGTATGTCTGCTGTTTTAGTCTGTGTTTCGAACGCCGCATTTTCGAAAGCTGCAGTATATGTCGCAGCTCCCTCGTCTTCACAAGTCGGTTCTGTTGTCACATTACTGGACGTGTTAACAGTTTCAGTCTGCACGTGCTTCGGGTTCAATGTGCAAACTCTTGTAGCAGTGACTGTGCTGTTGTCCTTCGCCCACTCATAAGAAGGTTCACTCCAGTCGTGTCCCAGTGCCGGTACTTCTGCTGTTTTGGTCTGTGTTGCAAACGCCTCGTTTTTGAAAGTTGCTGTGTAGGTCGCTTCTCCCTTGTTTTCACAGGTCGGCTCCGTGGTCACCTCACTGGTCGTGTTAACCGTTTCCGTCTGCGTGTGCTTTCCTTCTACCGTGCAGACTCGGGTAGCTGTGACGGTACTGTTATCCTCTGCCCACTCGTAAGACGGTTCGCCCCATCCATGCTCATGGGTGATCTCGAAGTCGCAGGTGGCTTCTGCTCCGGCATAGTTTTTAGTTTCCGGGATGGTCGCCTTTACGGTATATTCGCCTTCTTCGCTCGGGACAGCATCTGTGTAGGTGCTGTCTTCGGCATCTTTTTTCTTATATACAAAGGCTGCGGTATCTGCCCCGAAATCTGCAGTAAGCTGTGGAGTTTTCGCTTCCTCATTAACTGTCCAGTCTTCCAGTGCAACACTGACATTGTTCGTTGCCTGTACGATCTTGAAGGGCACAAATACCATCAAATGTAGCATGTCAATAGCGATATTATTCGAATTATCCGAATTATACACTACAGTTACTGAGGCTTGTCCGACCTCTATATTTTTTTCGTACCCAAATATTGTGTAATCGAACTGCTGCAGGGGTATCTCTTTTCCATTGCATGTTGCGACAATCGCAGGTTTGATCTCGTTTCCGGTATATTCGTTCTCCTCCGGATCCATTTTTAAAACTAAATTCGCTGAGGCCAGCTTGGCTATAGTAACAGTAAGGCTCTTCGGATCAGTATCGTTGTATCCTTCATTCCCTTTGGCCATGTACCACACCCTGTAACTACCCGCGTTGATACCGGTCGGGATGGTTTCGCTGAATTTCTCCTCAGCAGGAGCTGTGTTCCCGCTTTCACCGAGAGCGTAAAGCATCTTACCGTTACTGGCCACTCCGGCGGTTACCAGAGCCTGCTCTTCCGCGTTGTAGGTAAGAGATTGGGCTTTCGGTGCTTCAATTACTTCTGCTTCTTTGCTGAAGACCTTAGTTTTTTTATCTATGTATTCTTTACCCCTGAAGGTCACAGTTGCCGTATAGACAGTCTTCTCCTGCGTTTCACCGCCTTCAGCAGGTTTGTCGCTTGTGATTTCTGCGGTTACCTCTTCGCCATGCCCGCAATGGATGCATTTGAACTCAGCTGTCGCAGAGCTGCAGTCTTTAGCCCATGTCCATTCAGGATCACCATAGTTATGCTCTGCTGCATCTATGATGTAATTGCAGCTGTTGCACTCCTGTGAATGCGTGCTGTCATGGTCACTGTCATTGTCATTATAGGTGCTGTCAGAATGATTGCATTTGTCTACCACTACATATTCGAAAGGCATATCGCTTGACTGGATCTTGTTAGCCCTTTCGTTCTTTGGAACAATCAAAGTGGTTTTACCTTCGTTGTAGTTCTTTGCTGATGTATAGCAGCTTACGCTCTGACTCAAGTCACCGAATTGGAACTCCTTTGCATAAACCATCCTGCAGTACTGCGTGCCGATGTTGTGCCTGCGCACGGTCGCTCCATTAAATATTACTTTTCCGTTACTATCATTGACGCAGGCTTCTTCAGTTCCTCCGATAGGAACTACTCCCTTGGTTTCAACAGTCACATCGCCGCATTTTAAATCGATCGTCCCGTTGAAATATGCCTCGTCAACAAGTTCAGGCGGATCGAGCGCTGTAGTTTTATAATAAGGTCCTCCTGCTCCTATCGCTGCTCCGGGATTGAATGCAAAGGAAAATAAACCTTCAGTAGCAAGATGAGCCCCGCTGGCCACCGCCCTGATTTTACCGCCGTTAATCGTTACATTCACAGCGTTATCTTTTGTGCATGTGGAGCCCGAGCCTATGCCTGCACCGCCGTTTCCGCTCTTTGCCTCTTTGATCTCCCCGTCATTTATTACGATCTGTCCGGACGCACCATCGCTTCCTCCTCCAATGCCAGCGCCCAGACATCCCCCATGAGCATTGATGGTGCCGCCATCAATGGTGATAGTGCCGCCGGAGCCACCGTCTCCGCCGCCGCCGATACCGGCCCCGCCTTCATCCCAGCGCTGTCTAGTTGTTATACTATAATCAGCATAGAATCCGCCCTTGGCTTCTTTGATTGTGCCTCCTTTTATCGTTATAGTGCCGCCGTTACCTTCGACTCCGCCGCCGATTCCGGCAGCGGCATGACCGCCTCTTGCATCGATAGTGCCTCCGGTAATAATGATCTCGCCGCCGTTATCATTTCGACCGCCGCCGATCCCCGCACCGCCGGTAGTTTCATCATAAACGCCTTCAATACGCTCTCCGTTTATTTCACCTGAGGCTGTGATTGTGCCTCCGCTTATGGTAATCTTACCGCCATCGCCGGCACTTCCGCCGCCGATGCCCGCAGCAGAATCACCGCCACGTGCTTCAACGGCACCGCCTTTTATTGTTATTATTCCGCCATTGCCGTCATAGCCGCCGCCGATCCCCGCGCCGCTATTGTTTGTTGTAGGTTTGTTGTTGTCTTTATCTATCTCCAGGCCGCCTTTGGCTTTAACAACACCGTTTTCTATTGTGATTGTTCCGCCATTGCCGCTGTCGCCGCCGCCAATCCCCGCGCCGCCGACGCCGCCGGTTGCGATCACTTCTCCGTTAGTGATGCTGATGGTGCCGCCAGAGCAGCACTCGCCGCCGCCGATTCCGGCAGCGTCGGTACCACCTTTTGCCGTGACATTTCCTCCACTGATGTTTATAGTTCCGCCGTCAGTGGAGGTATCTCTGTCGCCACTTCCGATGCCGGCCGCGTAGTCACCGCCTGTGGCCTCAATCGTGCCGCCTGAGATTTCGATCTTTGTAAAGACGCGGTCGTTGCCGCCACCAATACCGGCTCCATTAGCGCCGCCTGTGGCTGTGATCTTATCACCGCCACTTATCGTTATGGTTCCTCCATCACCGCAGTCGCCGCCGCCAATTCCGGCGCCATTTACTCCACCGGTCGCCTTAACCGTGCCAGCAGAAATATGGATATTTCCTCCTGCACCATCCTCGCCGCCGCCTATACCGGCTGCATCGCAGCCTCCTGCTGCGGTCACGTCACCACCATATATCCCTACATTGCCACCATGGATATTGTCTCCGTCAGCGTCGCCGCTGCCGATGCCTGCGGCGTAGTTGCCACCATTAGCTATGACCTTTCCGCCGTGTATATAAACACCGCCGCCGCTGGCCCCATTTCCGCCACCGATGCCGGCGCCGTCCGGACCGCCCGTGGCCGTAACCGTGCCTCCGTAGATAAATGTTTCACCGCCAGTGCCTTTATCGCCGCCGCCGATGCCGGCGCCGCCAGAAGAGGACTCGTTGGCCCCCTGAGCCATGACAGTGCCGCCGTAGATCCTGACCGTACCGCCGTTACCGTTGCAACCACCGCCTATGCCGGCTGCATCGTCACCTTTGTTGTCGTTATAGGCATTTGCGATTACCTTTCCACTATGTATGTTGATATTACCTGCAGCCTCACCATCGTTTCCACCGATGGCAGCATAGTTGTTGGTGTCAACCACAGCATTAAAAAGCCCGTTTTCGCCACCCGGTGTATTGTAGATGTTGAGCGTTGAGCTGGCAGGGACATGGATGCCGTCCTTCAGGTACAGAGTGGAACCGTCCAGGATGATGATGTTGACCTCGCCGGAGACGTTCACCCTATCTTCTACCGTGTGATAGCCGTTCACGTAGTACCATCCCTGGTGGAGGTCTTTCATGCTGCCGTTGTAATCCACGCAGTTAGCGGTTCTCGTTTCCGTGACTACCTTCTTGCTGTCTGAGTCCCAGCTTCGATAGAGGTACTGCACGCCGTCCGTCGCATGCACCTGCGATGCAAATAACGGCATCATGCCGATTACCACAGCTGCCGATATCAATGCAGTTGCCAATTTACCCTTCATGCTATTCATTTTCTGTCCTCCGAAAAAGAATTGAATATCACTCAATATCCTTTTTTTACATTATGAATTGTATTCTCATGATGGTTACAGAGCGGTTATTCTTTATCATAAGTCATAACACTGTCCTTCTCCCTAATTGATAACTTTATATATTATGAGGATGAAAAAGGAGTCTGCGGGCTATGCCCTCAGACTCCTTACCTTTTGGATTTGTTATGTTTTCTGCATTATGAAGCCGGTTTTTCGGGCGGAGCGCCGCTTGGTTTGCTTCCGCCTGCGCTGTCACCGCCTGGTTTTTCAGGCGGGGTGCCGCTAGGCTTTTCTCCTCCCGTGCCGCCGCTGCCTTCTCCCGGAGTGGCGTCAGGTGCTCCGCCGTTTCCGCTGCTTTCGCTCTTTATTTCAAAGGCAGTGCCTGTTGACGTAGAGCCTTCTGTATATTCCTTTCCGTCCACATAGAGCTTGTGTCCGTTCAGATTGATGGCGGATCCCTTGGATACTGTCAGTCCGCTTACATAAGAGTCCGCAGTCAGCATCCATGTGCTGCCGTCCTCTATCTCGACATAGACATCGCCCTTTTGTCCGTCGGTATTGATGGCGCCGGTGTATGCCGATTTATCCTTCAGGTACATATTAAGCGTCGATACATCATCCACGATGATATTTCCCTCGATGATCTGCCCGCTTGCATTTAGGTTAACCTTGCCGCCGTTTGAGCCTTCGTTTCCCCAGCCTGCTGCTTCGGCTCTGAGGAAGTTTCCTTCGCTGTCTTCGTTTGTTATCTCAACGCCGCTGAGCGAAATCTCGGTCGCGGTATTGTTTACAAAGAATATATCCCCGTTCTTGTTGGTGATGCTGCCGCCGTTTGCCGTAAATGACGATGTGCCCTCTGCCGCATCTCCCGACATCGACTGGTAGATCATGACTGCCTGGTAGTAGTCGGATTTGTCGCTGTTTTTTGAGTTGTTGTCGGCAACCAGCGTGTCGTTGTTGAGCGTTACCGAGTTCTTTCCTTCGACCACAACGCCCTGCGAGGATGCGGACTCCAGGTATGCATCATCCACTGTGATGTCCGCTGTCGAATAGATGACCGGCGAACCCTTGCCCGTGGTCTTGTAGTATCCCTTGCTGACGTTGACATCCCCGCCGCCTCTGTCGGATCTGATGGCAGCCGATGAGTTGCCTGAGGTGTTGATGGTCAGATTGCTTGCATTCATGGTGCCACCGCCTGTTGTCATCAGGCCGCCCGAGCAATTGCCCTGCGTCTCTATTACGGAATCCGAAATGTTTACGGTCGTCCCTTCTCCGTATGAGAAGACTGCATTTGCGTGTGTGCCGTTTGTCTCAATGAGAGAGTCCTTGACGGTCAGAGTTCCTTTCTCTGTTGTGAACACCGCGGAGTTTTCACCGTAGAAATCTGCTTCGTCTCCGTCGGCTTCGCCCGTCTTGGTAACGCCTATGTTGGCATATTCCTTTTCTTCTCCGCTTACCTCAATGGCGTGCCCGCCGTCAGCGCTGTTCTCAAAAGTTTCATTGACCGTGATGTCTTCCTTGCTGAGATATTCAGCGGCCTTTTCTGCCGCTTCCTGCGCAGTCTCCGCCCCCGAGCATGCCGTCATTGAGAATATCATCATCGCTGCGGTACCCGCAGCCAGTAATCTTTTTCCTTTTTTCAGTCTGAAGTTCATTATTATATCTCCTTCCTGTTACTTGCTAAGTGGATGATAGCGCCGTTTCCTTATATGAACTTAAAAAGACTACATATACTGCCGGCAGTGTGTATAATAATGATGTAGTAACTGATGGAGGTGCGTATGCCCAAGAATTATATCGGAATTTTCGACGTTATGGGTCCTGCAATGATCGGACCGTCCAGTTCCCACACCTCGGGAGCTGCCAGCATCGCATGGATGGCGCGGCAGGTTTTTTCGGCCAGGCCGGTTAAAGTCAATTATACGCTTTATGGTTCGTTTGCCGAAACCTATAAAGGGCACGGAACGGACAGAGCTCTTATCGGAGGTATGCTCGGATACAGATCCAACGATGCACGCATAAGGAATGCTTATGAGGATGCAAAAAATGAGGGTCTAACGGTCGACTTCATCATCGACAAAAAGACGGAAGTAAGCCATCCGAACACCGTGGATATTCTGATGGAATCAGAGGACGGAAAGAGCCTGCTCATCCGCGGAGAGTCCGTCGGGGGCGGCCGTGTCAGAATCGTCCGGATGAACAATATCGACGTTGACTTCACAGGGGAATTCTGCACCATGATAGTCAGCCACCTCAACAAGTCGGGCACTATCGCATATATCACCACCTGCCTTGCAGAGCAAAAGGTCAATATTGCCAATCTCAGGAGTTTCCGCGAGGACGATGGAAAAACTGCGATCACGGTGGTTGAGACCGAGGGCTTTATCCCCGATGATGTCGTCGAGAAAGTCACGCAGTACGAAACCGTAAAAGACGTGGATATGATAGAGCTGTAAGGAGGAATGTAATGAGCTGGGATTTTAAAAATACGGAAGGATTACTTAAACTCTGCAGCAAGCACGATCTGCCCATATCCGAAGTCATGATCAGGCGTGAGATGCAGCTTGGTCAGGTCGGAAGAGAATATATTCTGAGACATGTGGACGAGAGCCTGCGCGTTATGGATGTCGCAGTGGACAAGGCTGTTTCGGATCCAGTCCCCTCGATGGGAGGACTTCTTGGCGGAGAGGCCAAGAAAGTCTATGAGCTCGATGAGTCCAGGGCAGTATGTGGCCCGGCCATTCACAAGGCCATAGTCGCCGCTCTTGCGGTGTCTGAGACAAATGCCAGCATGGGTAAGATCATAGCCGCTCCGACGGCGGGATCTGCCGGAGTGCTGCCGGCGGTTTTGCTCTCATATTTTCAGGAGCATAACGTCAGCGTGGAAACCATCAGAAGCGGATTCTTAAACGCGAGCGCAATCGGATATATACTGACCAGAAACGGCTCGGTCTCGGGTGCCGAGGCAGGATGCCAGGCAGAGGTCGGATCGGCGTCGGCCATGGCGGCCTCCGCCCTTGTGGAGATGATCGGCGGTACGCCGGAGCAATGCTGCAAGGCTGCGAGCATCGCCCTTTCAAATCTCCTAGGTCTGGTATGCGACCCGGTGCGCGGACTTGTTGAAGTGCCGTGCCAGACCAGAAATGCGATAGGTGCCGTCGGCGCATATACAGCCGCGGAGCTCGCTCTTGCGGATGCCGGTATAAGCATACCGCTCGATGAAATGACTGAAATAGTGACGGATGTGGGCCACGCTCTTCCTTCGAGCCTTCGTGAGACAGGACGCGGCGGCTGCGCGGTGTCGCCGTCGCTTTGCGAGGCCTGCAAGAAGTAGCTACATATCCTTTGATTCCTTAATAACAAGATTTACGATATTGGACTTCTCTTCATTCAGGTCGTACTCATAGCTCAGATCCTCCACGGAAGATTTCAGCACATTGTACGAGAGATCGTTACCGCCCTCTGCGGGATCGAAGCGCTCCCCACCATAGGATGCAGTCACTCTCGTCTGCATTTCCACGGGAGAGTACTCGACGGTCACATGAACAGCGGTCCTTTTTAATACAGGCATCAGCAATTGCTGCACCAGTTCCTCAAATGCCAGCCTGATTCTGTATTTTGTGCGTGGAGGGACGTCATTCTGCAGGCAGTATTTATCGATTTCTCCGCTTGCAAGCGCGAAGTCAAATTCCGTGCTGTCGATCTCAAGCTCCAGAAGCTTGAGTTTTCTGATAAATCTCCTCGTCAGTTCTCCTTTCGGATCGTCGAAGATTTGCTCCGGACTTCCGTCCTCATAGATTCCACCCTGATCCATGTAGAAAACGCGGTTGCATATCGCACGTGCGAAGCTCATCTCATGGGTGACTATCATCAGGGTTTTGCCCGTCTGCGACAAATCTCGTATAACAGACTGCACTTCGCCCACCATGCCGGGGTCGAGAGCACTCGTAGGCTCGTCGAACAATATGATTTCAGGGTCCATCGCAAGAGTCCTGGCAATTGCAACTCTCTGTTTCTGTCCGCCTGAAAGCTGGTGCGGGTACCGGAGTTCCCTTCCCGAGAGTCCGACTCGTTTCAAAAGTTCGACTCCCGTGTCATAAGCCTCCTGTTTCGATTTGCGCAATATATCCATCGGTGCCGCCATCAAGTTCTCTATTACGGTGAGATGTCCGAACAGGTTAAACGACTGGAAAACCATTCCCATCTTTCTGCGAGCCTTCTCCACTGGATACCCGGGAGCTGTTATCTCCTCGCCATTCAGAATGATTTTGCCGCCGGTCGGCCTGTCCAAAAGATTTATGCATCGGATAAGAGTCGATTTTCCGGTTCCGGACGGACCGATGATTGAGATAACATCCCCATCGTTAATGACTGTGTTTACATCTTTCAGAGGCGTCGTCTGTTCGTATTTTTTCTCGAGGTGCACAAGTTCAATCATGAGTTCTGACCCCTTTCAAAATATCCTCTGCTTTGCGCTTTGTAGGATCGAGCTTGTTCATGAGGCGATCTATAAAGAACACAAGTATGCCGGCCAGTATGAAATAGATTACGGCAATTGCAATAAGCGGGAAGAATGCTTCGTAAGTTCTGCTCCTTACGATATCTGCCACCTTTGTCAAATCCTGCACCCCTACGTATCCTACTATCGATGTGGCTTTTACGAGATTGACCAAAGCGGCCTTATACGGAGGCATAAAATGCGGCATCGCCTGCGGCAATATGTGTCTGAAAAACGCCTTCAAGTCTGTGTATCCGAGAGTGTAAGCGGCTTCTGTCTGACCAATGTCAATAGTACCGACAGCGGTTCTCAACATGCTGTAAACCTCAGCGCCAAAAGTCAAGGTGAATGCTAACGCCGCAACAATCGATCCCGGTATATCCGTCGATGCAAAAACGATATAGTACAGTATCATCAACAGCACAACTATAGGCATTCCGTTCATCAGCCAATTAAATGTACGGGCAAATCCGTTTGCTATCCGGTTGCCGCGCCTGCAGGCCATGAATATTGAAAACCCCAGTATACTGCCGCAAAGGACAGCCAGAATGGTTATCAATAAAGTCATGCCTATTCCTTTTATGAAAAGCCTGTACCTGCCTTCGCGTACAAAGGTCTTGTAGAAGCTGTTTCGAATATTTCCAATCGGATTGGCTGCGCTGTCATCTTTTACCATCACGCCGATATCGCTTTTGCTGGTAGGATGCGAGAAATGCAATGCTTCCTGACGCTCCGGAGTTATAAACATGTTCGCAAATATGCAATCTATGTCTCCACTCTGTGCCGCCGGGACAATTCCGCTGTAATCATATACTTTAAACTCGATTGACGCATCAAACCAAAGTGCAAATCTGTAAGCGAGCTCTATGTCATATCCCGTAAGATCGGTTCCGGAGTAGTAAGTATACGGCATGTTTGCACCCGTAGTTCCGATTACGACATGCTTTTGGGGATTACTCGGCTTCGGTATGTTCGGCATTTTCGCGTCTGCAGTACCTATCCAGCGTTTAGTCATTTCATCAAGCGTGCCGTCGGCAGTAAGCTCATCAACAAAAGCATTTACACTGTTCTCCAGGTCCGGGACCTTGGTCACAGGTGAGAATGCCACTCCACTGTAGACAGGTTCCCCCACGCTTTCATCCAGAATTCTGACTCCGGTAAGGCCATTGACCATCGCTGTTTGCATGGTCACCTTATTGAAAATAAAGGCGTCTATCTTTCCTTGAGAAACAGAGGTGTAAGCTTCTACCTCTCCTCTTATATATTGGATATTGGCTTTCGGATAATCTTTTTCGACCAGTTTCCCCTCAGCTGTGTCCTGCGCTACTCCGATTGTAATGTTCGGATCATTAAGCTGCGATACGGAAGTAATCGCTTCTTTTTTATTTGCACAGGTCGAAAGCGACAGCGCCAGCGCAATGAGCACAACAAGCAACGCAGCATATTTGATGCGGCGATTCATCTTTGCGATTCTGCAATTTGCCTTAAGTGCTTTCATACTAATGGAATTCCTATTCCCCTCTGAGATAACGTCTCATCTGAATCCGGTCTTCGCGCTCGAGCGAGTCAGCTCCGTACATGCCGGAGAGGTGCTCCATGTGATGTCGGAACTCGTGCCTCACAGTCTCGCGTAGTTTGTCTTTGAGAGCCTCTTCATCAATATGTACATACGCTTTTTCGAACGAGCCGTAATATATCGTAATTTGGTTGCCGTAGTACGCGCGCCTGTATTCACCCATTATATAGAGGTCCTCGCTTCTCGCATAAGGAGATATCTTAAGCGCTTCCGAAAGCAACACTCCCTGGTGCAGCTCGCGAAAGAATTCATCCGGCAGCTCCTCGCATACCTCGGTCAGCAATTCAAAGAATCTGTCTATATCTACCATGGATATATTTTAGCACAAAAGCAAATATGGTTTTGCGATTTCTGCATATCTTGTTTTGACTGCATCGCACAATAAAAGTACAATCTGAATAACAACACAGCTTAAAATCGAACGGAGAAAAACTTGAATACACAAAGAATTAAAGTCCTAATAACTGCAATTGAGCAGGGAAGCCTCACCAAGGCCGGAGAAATGCTCGGCTATACACAGTCTTATCTCACCCAGGCCATGAAAGCCTACGAGGAAGAGATAGGATTTCCTTTGCTGGTCAAAACCAACAGGGGCGTGGAGGCTACAAACGAAGCTAAGATTCTCCTGCCCGCCATGAGAGAACTCATAAGATGCGAAGAGAAGCTCAATCAGGAAATGGCCGAAATACAGGGCCTGCGCAAGGGCAATCTCAGAATAGGCTCCTTTCCGAGTACGTCGGTTTACTGGGTGCCGCAAATATTGCAGTACTTTCAGAACAACTATCCCGATGTGGTATTTCGTATAGAAGAGATCGGGCATGAGGAGATGCTTCACGGTATTATGGACGGCTCTCTGGATATGGCACTTATGAGCGATCCCAGAAAACCGAACATTGACTTCATTCCTATACTCGAAGATCCTATGCTGGTGGTTATGCCACCCGGACATAAATTGGCACGCCTCGAATCCGTTCCGATCAGCAAACTCAAGAAGCAGCCTTTCATTATGACCTATGAAAGCTACGACCTGGACCCGTATAGGATATTTGAGAAAGCGGGCTTTATACCTGAGGTTAAATACTTCTCAAGAGACGACTTCGCCGTCCTCTCGATGGTGCAAAAAGGTTTGGGACTGGCCATTATACCTCAGCTTACAATCAGCGAGTTCCCGGGCAAGTACGAAGCCAGGAAGCTCGAGCCTGACTCATACAGGACTATGGGCATAGCCTTAAAGTCCCTCGCTGATGCGGGGCCGCTGACGAGATTCGTAATCAAGTATATAAAAGAGAATATCAAATAAAGAAAAGGCCCGCTTCTACAAGCGGGTTTTTTCTTCAATCTTTACTTTAGTTTTTGTAATGAGTTTCTCTTAAGTAAGGAGATGCTTATTTTGTTGAATCCGGTGTGTGTGTCTCATAGAAATATGTGATGATACCGGTTACTACTACGATTCCTACTACGTATAACATGACTATTCCTCCTGTTAGAATGTGTATTTGAAATTGCAGTTTGTACTGCTGTTTGTTTCTGACAACAAATTAACACACACCGCAGAGCCTGTAAAATGGGAGTTTTTCATGCTTGATATTACAAATACTAATACCAAGAAAGAGGCGTTATATCCGCCTCTTTCTCTTTGAATATTTGCCTTAGTCTTTGTAGATGACTATTGGTTTTTAATCTGCGCCGGCCTTTGCCTTTGTCCTTCTATTTGGACAGGCCTTTGCTGATGGCCTTTTCTCTACTGATACGCGAAGCCGCCGCCTGCACTCTGTGCCGGTTCGAATATGGATTTGGCCTGGTCGTCAGTCAGGTCGATACCGAATACTTCTTTGTAATAATCCTTGGTTGTTTTGATTACATCAACATCCTCGAATTTTTCCGGATAAGCTGTCTTTGCCATCCAAAGCAGAGTAACCGGACAGTCAACACCAGGGGTGTAGCTTCTGTACATGCCGAGCGGCATCTTGTAAACTCTCTGGTTCTTAACAGCCTCAACCGGGCTCCAGTCATAACCTTCCACCGTGTTGTTGTAGAGGTCATCCGGATAGTACTTGTTGAAGTTGGTTATGAATATGAGATTCGGATTCCATGTATAAATCTGCTCCATGTTGGCAGGCACCGAGTTGTCGTTCTCGAGCTCGACAGCGACGTTCTTGGCACCGATGGCATCAGCCCACCACTGACCAAAGAACTGTTTGCCGGAAGTCAGGAGCGTTGTGTCATCGTACTGGAAGAGGAAGAAAGCATTGGCTTTCTCTTCATCCGGAATGTCTTTGACGCGTTCCTGCACCATGTCGTACATCTCGTTGGATCTTGTCTTTACGAGTTCAGCCTTGTCGCTGTCAGGGAACATCTGGCTCAGCAGGTCGATCCAGTTGTTCAGGGTTTCGATGCAGTCGTAGTTCCATTTATTAACGGAGATGGCTACTGCCGCAAAACCCGCATTTGTGAGCTGCTCTCCGAGCTCTGGGCTGGACGCGCTGTAGATAACAACATCCGGCTCGAGTTTGGCAAGCTCCTCCATGTTAACATTGCTGCCGTCGATGTATCCTGTCTCCGCGTTCAGGATTTCAGGATAGAGCTGTCCGAGCAGTCCGTTCTCAGCGGCTGTCTTGCTCGGTTCAGGCATGCCCACGATTTTGTCTGCCGAATCAAAGAACACGGCGAGTACACTCGGAATCGGGAATATGTCGCAAACAGCGATTCTGTTGATCTCCGTAGGTACCTCGACCTGTTTGTCGGCATGGTCGGTGATGGTGATCGTTCCGGCATTTGCGTCGCTGCCGCCCGCATCCTCAGTTGCAGGTTCGCCTTTTGCGCCGCAGGCCGCAAGGCAAGAGAGTGCCAGGGCCATAGCCATCATAAGTGCAATAATTATCTTCGTCTTCATACTCAGATTCTCGATCTTCATATTCAGAGTCCTCCTTTTTTAATATTTTATATATTGTCCCGCCTAGGGCAGGGAACAATCTTATTTAAGGCAACCGCACATCTCAGTTAAACTTTTTGGCGCTGTCACTTCTGAATATTGGCAAAGCTGTATTCTTCATTGTCCCGTTTGGATGAGAGCTTAGAAGATTTATATTTCCCTTTTTCTCACCTGAATTTGGGACTGAATACTTTTGCTGAAGGAGTTTTTCAGCAAATGATGCATTTGACTGCATTTTTTATGCCTTTATGCATCATTTTTGAAAGTCGCGGACTCTCGGGATTTTTACAACTTTACGATAAACATAGAAAACGAGATTATCGTCCGCTTTTTCGGCATCTCTCATCCTTCAGCGGGAGGTCGTGTCGCAAAAAGATGCATAGCATGCGTATTTTTGAGGTTATATGCATCTTTTCTTTAAAAAGTCCTCAAAGTCTGTTATCAAATTTGGGATTTCGTCTCTGTAGAGGCGGCCGGAAAAACCTTCGCTCGGAAGCGGAATGAATTTGGCTTCCGGCGGGCAGATCGGTTTGTAGAGCGGATCTGCGATTATGTATGCCGCGCCTTCAAGTTCCGGGATTATGTCGTCTTCGTCCGGCGTAATGCGGTCGCACTCGCGGAGCATATCCTCCGGGCATTCCGTAGTGCAGAGCACTTTGGCAGGAATGCCGAGATCGAGCTCAACAGCGTTCGCGAGTGAGAACGATGCAACGCCCTCTCCTATTATGGCGGTGAAACCTTTCTTGTATGGTTGCACACTGTCTGTTGTGTTTTTTCTCTCCGCTGTTGCGTTCTGAGCAGCAGAGTTTTGAGAATCGGAACCGGCGAGGAATATGCCGGAGTGGATGCTGATCTCGCGGGATTCGAATGTGGCCGCCGAAGCATCCGCCTCTTTGAATTCCCGTACCTTGGTTTTGATCAGGTCCGCGAAAGCCCCTGGAAGCTCATGGCCGATTGGAAGTCCGACTGCATAAGGCATGCCGAATCTTTCAAAAAGGACTTTCGCCGCGGCGAGGCCTGAGGCGGAGACGACGAGGTTGACGTCGGCTTCGCCGGCCATGGCGATTTCTTCAAGCGTTGAGCCCATGGCCCAGCGCGAGACTACTTCGAAATTTTCGGACTCGAGCCATGATGCTATCGAAGAGTCCTGCCCGTTGACTGAGAAGTCGAGCGGTGTCAGGCCGATGATGTTGACCTTTAGTTTTTTGGGAGTTGTTGAATGGCTGCCGTACTGATTGCTATCTGTATGTTTTGAGAAACTTTCTTCTTGTACATCTTGCCTCTCGTTATCTGACGGCAATTCTTTTTTCTTTTCTGTTTTAATATCTTTAACTACGCGTTTTGCCAGGGTTTCGAAGGCCATCGATACACCGTGAATGTAGGTGTTCATGCCCGTAGTTGCAAAGCCGAAACACGGCACGCCCGTCCTCTGCTCTGCGACAGCTGCCACCGCCTCGAAATCAAAACCTGTCATGGTCGGTATCGGCGTGCCGGCAATTGCCACGAACTTAGGATGTAGTTCTCTTACTGCATCTTCGATATCTCCCAACAGTTTTTCATCATCTCCCATTATGGCTTCCATTTCAGTAAGCGCGGAGATGTACACCATGCTGTCCATGTCGTACCAACGCGGTTCATCGTGAGTCGTATATGTCGAGTTGCAGCCTGAGGCATCGTGCATTATGGTCATGCCGCCCAGCTCAAAGAGAGCCGAGCACACGCCCATGGTATCTGCCGAATATGTAGATGTAATTCTTGAAGTTTGCTTCATGAGCAGCATCCTCCTTCACAGCCAAGGCCTTTGATTCCGACCAGTTCCTTCATATCTTTCTCCGTCTCGAAAGCTTCGCGCATCAGGCGGGCAGTTCTGTATATGGCTTCGTAGCCCATCATGCCGCCTCCCTCGACGAGGTTGACGAAATGATTCGTGTTCTCAAAATATGCGGCTTTCTGACCGAGGGCGAGAACTTTGCTACCGGCCCCGCTGTTTGCCGTTTGAGCAAACCTCATGCCTGCATGCACTGTAGGTGAAAGTATCAGATCCGGATACTTTCTCTTGAGGTAATCAAATGCATCTTTGTCCCCTCCGGACACCGCATCCAGGTAGACTCTCTGCACATTGAAGCCGTGCGTGAGCAGCATTTTGGCAAGCCCGAGCGGCCTGGTGCAGTATGTATAGTCAATGGCAATTGGCGTGTCCCCCACGAGCTCTTTTGTGGCTACGAGTTCCTCTTCACATAAGCGTCTTGCATCTGAGATATCTGACGGCTTTCTCGGATTGATGCCGAGCGCACCGGCGAGTTCGGCAAATGTCTCGTCTATCTCTTCGTAGTCGAAGCTGAAATCCATCTTTATGTGTTTGCCGCCGAGCCTGTCTGCAAGCATATCTCCGCCCGGCACCGCATCCGGATAGTATGAGATGTAGTATGCGCTCTCGGCCATCTCCTGGTATTCCTCGTAGGATTTGCAGGAAGTGATCTCGTGCACGATGAAATCGTTTGACTTCAATATGTACATAAGCTCGCTGTCCTCATCGGTAGGCAAGTCGTTTCCTATGATGGCGACCGCCCTAGGATTTATCTCTCGCTCATGGAGCATAGTGTAGAGGCGCGAGCGCATTAACTGATCCGGAGTCATTCCGCTCTTTCTCATAATCGGATTCATATAGCAATCCGTGAAGTCTATATCCGGGAAGCGCTCGCGCAGTCTTTCGTAAATCATATCCAGGTCCACGCCCGTGAAATGGTGGACGCAACTTGTGTATACGAGGACTGCCGGAGGCCGTTTCGGAAGTTTGTTGATTATGTCCGAAACGCCCTCGATGACGAGTTCTTCCATGTCGCCATCGAGGAGGTTGTGCTCACGAATTTCGACCGTTGAGAACCTGTCCATGGCGCCCATCTCGGCTGCCGTGAGCACAACGCCGCGCAGGCAGCACGAAGCACACACGAATATCTCGTGCGCCTCAGGAATGAGCATTCCCGTATGAACTATGTTCCAGGTGCCGCGTGCCGGTGAGGCGTACTCAAGGCCCGATCTGAAAGGCTGTGGAAATTCCGCATCTCCTATTCTCACCTGCGGTATTTCTACATTATTCCTATTCTCATTTGCATTTACTTTCTTTAGCATTCCTTTTTCTTTCACAACTATCTGAAGCACGAGTTTTTTAAAAAATCATACATATTTAAACAATAAAAACCATAAATGTATGAAATCCCTTCTTGTTTCTATACTCTTATATACAATAACTGCTTAAATCATGGTTATCGTTAACTTTTCACTTCTGCTTTTTTATTATTTCATACATATTTCTTCTAAATAATCTCTAAATGTATGAAATATTTAAAAACTCCTTTTAAATGCAGCTTTCGAGAAGCGTTTTGGCGAGCTTTCTGTACTGCTCTGCCATTTCGCTATTCGGAAATGCCTCGATTACTGTCTTACCGAGGTCTTCTGCATCTGTTACTGTTTCGCTGCGGCTGAGCTCGCCTACTATCTCGCTGTTTATGTCTGATGCGAGCTCGCGTACCTTGGCATCTTCGTCCTTTACGTTTCTGTGGTTAAGGATGATGCCGCCAAGGGACGCATATCCGCGGTCCTTGAAGCCATCGATTGCGACCGCGATATTGGCCGCAGCGTGGATGGCCATGTTTTCGCCGGACGTGATGACGAATACCTTGTCTGCGTAGCCGCCTCTCATAGGCATGGAGAAACCTCCGCAGACCACGTCACCGAGTACGTCGTAGATTACAACGTCCGGCTCGTAGGTTTCGTATGCGACCTTTTCTTTGAGCTTATCTAGGGCTGCGATAATGCCGCGGCCTGCGCATCCGAGTCCCGGCGTCGGCCCGCCTGCCTCTACGCAGATGACTCCGCCGTAGCCCTCGCGAACCATGTCCGAGAGCTCGAAATCGTTCTTGTGCTCTCTGACCAGATCCAGCACGGTCGTAATATCCTGTCCACCGTGCAGGGCGGATGTGGAGTCAGCCTTCGGATCGCAGCCTATCTGCATAACCTTATATCCCATATCTGCAAGGGCTGCAGAAACATTCGATACTGTGGTCGACTTTCCTATTCCGCCCTTTCCATACACTGCAATTTTTACCATTTCTATCTCCTCTTAAAATCGCCGCGTGCGACAATTACTTCGTATCCTATTTCTTCCATCTGCGCCCTCAGCGTTCTGATGCCGGCCTCCGCACTCATGTCAGTGCCGACCTTGCCGTCGTAGAGCATGTATTTCTTTCTCACCTCGAGCGGCGAGAGATTCGGCATTACGACATTGCAGCCGGCCAGAACGCCTTTCTGGCGCCCTTCGGCCTCGGCCGTCCCGAGCGCTGTGGTCGATGGTATGAGCGCGTTGGGCAGCATGATCCGTGTGAGTGCGATTACCATCAGTGTTTTATCCACAGATCCTGCGGCTTCATCCCGAAACGGCGTATCCCTGTGCGGGATGAAGGGGCCGAGGCCTACCATCTCAGGTTTGAAATCCGCCATAAACATCATATCTTTGGCTAAGTGCAGGTTCGTCTGATGAGGGCTTCCCACCATGATCCCGCAGCCTGTCTGAAAGCCTATCTCCTTCAAATCTTTCAGACAGCGCATCCTGCTCTCCAAAGTCTGCGATGCAGGATGCAGCAGAGCATAATGCTCTGCATCTGCGGTCTCGTGCCTAAGCAGATAGCGCACGGCACCCGCATCGTAGAGCGCCTGATAATAATCTCGGTCCAGTTCGCCTATAGACATGGTCACCGCGCAGTCCGGATAGCGCTCCGTGATGCTCCTGACTATGTGACACATCTTTTCTTTCGTATAGTGCGGATCCTCTCCGCCCTGCAGTACGAAAGTCCTGAAGCCGTGCGCGTAGCCATCCTCACAGCAGGCGAGAATATCCTCTTCATCAAGCCTGTATCTCGCACAATTCGAATTACCCGCACGTATTCCGCAGTAATAGCAGTCGTTCTTGCAAACATTCGTAAATTCGACTATTCCGCGGAAATATATCTTCTTACCGAAACGCTCTATGGTTATTTCACGCGCCAAATCCATTGCAAAACGGAGATCTTCATCATCGAAAGTATCGAAGATCTGAATCCATTCGCCCTCCTCGAGCGCGCGATTTGATTGTAGTTTTAATATTATTTCCTTGTTTTTCATAATTATTGGAGGAGGGTAGTTATAGTGCGAACGTCCCTGACGAGCTATAACTACTCTCTATTTAACAATACTGATCGGCGTGATGTTTTGAACTTCGCCGGCATCATCGATGACGGCGTTCACTCCGAATATGCTTCTTATGTCGTCCTCGCTTATGACATACTTCGTGCGCCCGTAAATATTCATGCCGCCCTTGGTAAGCATGAGCGACTTGTCCGCCCTCTGAAGTGCGTGCGCCGGATAATGCGTGTTGAATATGCATGCCATTCCGGACTCTGCGAGTTTGGACATTGTGTCGAGTACTATGAGCTGGTTTTTGAAATCAAGGTTCGACTCAGGTTCATCGAGTACGAGGATTTCAGGCTCCGCCGCCATAGCGCGCGCGATAAGAATCATCTGAAGCTCTCCGCCGCTCACCGCATGGCAAGGCTTGTCCGCCAGATAATCGATGCCGAGAGTCTTCATCATTCTGTCCGCAATCTCCATATCCTCTTCCGACGGAGCGGAGAACGCACCTATCCTGCTGCTTCGGCCGAGCAGCACGGTCTGAAAGGCCGTGAATGTAGTCCCCGCCGACCTCGCCTGAGGCACGTAAGCCATCCTGCGCCAGAGTGTGGATGCCGGCATGGTTCTGATGTCTTCGCCGTCCAAAAGGCTCCTGCCTTCCTGCCAATGGAGCATGTCCATCATGCACCTCAGCAAAGTGGTCTTTCCGGCGCCGTTCGGGCCGAGTACAGCCAGTATTTCTCCCGGCTCAACTTCTACATTTATATTATTGAGAATCTGCGGCCCGCCTTTGTATGCAAATGAGCCGTTTTCTATTTTAAGTAAGCTCATGCGAGGCCGCCTCCTTTTGTTTTCCTCATCATATGCGCCAGCCTCCCGATCGTCTCATAAGTACCACGAAGAACGGCGCACCTATTATGGCCGTGAGTATTGAAACGGGAATCTCGGATGCTGAGATTGTCCTCGCCAAAGTGTCGACTATTATCATGAAGACTGCTCCCAAGCTAATCGATGCCGGCACGAGCGCCAGGTGATTGCTTCCAAATAGCATGCGGCACATATGCGGTATTATGAGGCCAACCCAGCCGACCTGTCCGCACATAGATACGCATGATGCGGTAATTGCCGTAGCGGAAACCACGCTGACTCCCCTTAGCAGCCTAATGTTTACCCCGCTTGCCTTTGCTTCGTCGTCCGAAAGCGGGAGTATGTTCATGCGCCACCTGATCAGGCAGAATATGATGATGCCCGCGATGATGACAGGTGCTCCGAGGGCAAGCGTTTTGTAGTTTGCTCTGTCGAGGCCTCCCATCAGCCAGTATGTGATGGCCGGAAGCTGCGACTCTTCGTCCGCTACGTATTTAATCAGCGAAACGAGCGCAGAGAATAGTGAGCCTATCATGATGCCCGAGAGGACTATGTAGCTGAGGCCTCCTCTGTCTTTGCCCGAGCCCGCAAGCCAAGTCAGTGTGACTGCGGCGGCTCCCATAAAGAGCCCCATTATCTGAATCCCGATGAGACCGAAGCCCAGCAGGATGCCGAGCGCGGCTCCGAAACTCGCTCCGCTCGCTACGCCGAGCGTGTCCGGCGTAGCCAGAGGATTCGCAAACAGGCTCTGAAAAGCCGTGCCGGACACGGATAATCCCGCACCCACGAGTGCCGCGAGGATTATCCTCGGCAGCCTAAGCTGCATCACGGTCTTTTCCGTAAGCTCGCTTCCGGCATATCCGCCGCCGAAAAACTTCGCCCTCAGCACCTCAATAACCTCGGCAGGACTTATGCTCATCCTCCCGATTCCGAGTGCAATCAGCGCTACCGCAAACGGCAGCACTATCAGTATTAATTTCCAGTAATTCGGCAACCTGCCGTCCCGTCTCATTCTCACCTGTTTCCTTTATTAAAATCTAAAAGCCCTGTCCCCGGTCCGGAACAAGGCCTGCATATCCAATGGTTCTTTCGCTAATTTGCAGCAACTTTCCATCGTCTTCGGCCTCAAGTCTAAGTTTCGGTCTCAGGGATGCTCTGCTGCGGCAGTCCGCAGCATCAGCTGTTATACAGGTGAGATTATGACTTGGCGTAGGTCACCTTGGCATTTATGCCCTCGAGGCGTCCGAGCGCACCTGTGAGTGAATTGATCTCATCCATCGGTGCGTCAATGGCTATGCTGATGATGTTCAGATTCTTCTCTCTATAAGGAACTCCCATCCTTCCGAGGATGTATTTGGAGTACTCATGGAGGAGGTTGTTCAGCACTTCCACCTGGGATGCCTCCGTGACAATAATGCTTATCACGGCGACTCTCGTATCCATATCAAATCTCCTGTTCAAAAGAGTTATTTAATTGTCAAAAGGGATTCTATCACAGACCAAAAGAAACCACAATACAGAAAACACCGCCTCCGTAGAAGCGGTGCCTCCTGTTTCATCCCCCTGTCAAGGTTCATTCAGCATATCGCCTATTTCACCCTGACTCTCTTAACCTTGCTCAGGATGCCTTTGTATGTGACTCCTCCGTGAGTCTTCATAGGTCTCACACTGACATAATATCTCTTTCCTTTTTTAAGTCCTTTTATCTTGTAAGACTTAGCAGACTTGCCAACTTCGAACTTCTTGGAGTTCTTCATGTTCTTGTTGGTTGCTACAAATACCTGGTATCCGGTCGCTGTCTTGTCTTTCTTCCAGCTTACCTTGATGGAACCTTTGCCTGCCTTGGCCTTGTCACTGACGCGGCTGAAATAGCGGCGGCTAGTGTTCGACTAGGTCGATCCCTTCTTGGATACTGCAGCCACCTTGTATTCATAAAGGCCTTTCATCTTGTGGCCCTTTACCACGTACTGGGTCTTCTTTGTTTTCTTGTATGTCCACTTCTTGCTTCCTACCTTGCGGTATGCTACCTTGTAGCTCTTAGCTCCATTTACCTTGCCCCACTTCATGGTCCACTTGACCGTCATCGCTCTTGCGGATGTCTTTGCTGTGGTTGTTACCTTTGGAGCGTTTGTCTTCGATCCCTTCTTAGGAATGACTTCTGTCTTTGTGGCATCGCAGTGCTTACACTTGAAAGTCTTCACGCCATCGGCTGTTTCGGTCGGCTCTTTTGTCACTGTGCCTTCATCCCAGTCGTGGCCGGCTGTGGCCTTATAGCTCAAAATTATCCTGTCGCCATCGACTTCATATTTTAAGTCCTTGCCATCCTTTACCGTCAGCGTGAAGTTATCCTTATCGAGGAAGTAATTCCAGAGGGCCCCGTAGGGACGCAGGTAAATCATGCCGCTAAAGGTGTATGTCTTGCCACCTTCAAAGGTCCTTACGCGCTCTCCGTTTTCATCTCTCCAGACGGAGTCTTCCTGATCCACCATGAAACCATCTGGAACCGTCGGGAACGCTTTCCACATTTCATTACCGCAGGTCGGATTGCCGTTGTCCAAATCAAGCTTTTTATATGGCTTTGCCCAAATCAAGTAGTATGTCATATTGTCGCTGACCGAAGTCGTCTTGTGCGAATCATCAAATACGTCGTTGTAAAGCTCGTTCCGTGTTGCGTACTCATCTATTGCCTTATACCCGGTATTCATGTAC
>JAFREV010000098.1 GCA_017434685.1 Mogibacterium sp. | reverse complement strand
AATTCTTGCTTATCTTTGCCGTTGTCCCGGCAGCTTCAGCTTTTCTTTTGGCGGCAAACCTTTTCTGGATTTCAGACAATAGTGTATCCTTCTGCGGACAGTACTCTCAAAGCCCTTTCGAAGTTTTCTGCTTTTACAAGAATGTAATCAGTGTTGAAAGTAGATACTGCAAATATCCCGATATTATTTTCAGCGAGTATCCCCGATAATTTCGATAAGATCCCAATCAGAGAAAAATCAATGATTCCCTGAATACGAAACCCTTTCCACCCATCGTCGCGCTCAGTAGTTATTTCCGGTATATCATCGGTCTTACAGACCAAAGAAATCTCTTCATCTGTTTTGCCAATGAAGAAAAAGTCCGTTGCCATATTTATATCCGTAATCGCCTCAACCTTGCAAACGGTCAAATCATATTCCAGTTTCTTTAGTTCCATATATTCCTCCAATAAAGCCTGCTCTCTCGAAATGCACTAAGGTATATGTGAATAATACAGCCTGATTACTGAATATATCAAGAAGGCTTTTGCTCAGAATGGGTGAGAACAAAAGAATCGCTTTACTCAAAACCCCGGCGGGATGCTCGTGGTCGTTCCTGCCGGGGTTTCATTTATTAACGTATTCAATTGTCTGATATCAATAGTGAAGCTTTGTTAAACTTCTCATCTGAATAATCAATTATCAATGCCGTGCACAGCCCATGTGTTACGTCGGCTACTTAAAGGCTACTTACCCTTGGCAGCCTTCTTGGCAGCCTTTGCAGCTTCGAGTCCGTCGTCGTATTCGCCAGACGTCTTTCTCTGCCAGAATTCCTTTGTCTCCTTGGCAACGATTCCTGAGAGAGCGAACAGAGCAACGAGGTTAGGGAATGCCATAAGACCATTCATCAGGTCTGCGAAGTCCCAAACAACTCCGAGCGGCAGGAAAGGTCCGATAGCTACAGCAGCTACATAGAGCCATCTGTATGCCTTGATAGCACTCTTGTTGCCGTTTGTCAGATAGTCGAAGCATCTCTCAGCATAGTAGTCCCAGCCGAGGATAGTCGAGAATGCGAAGAGCGCGAGCGATGTAGCGAGGATAACATATCCTACCATTGTTGGCCATGGGAATCCGTTTCCGAATGCCCACATCGTTACCTCTACGCCTTCGAGACCCTGCTCGTATGCACCTGTCATGACAACACAGAGACCCGTCATTGTGCAGATAACGATGGTGTCGAGGAATGTACCTGTCGAGGATACCATGCCCTGACGTACGCACTCTCTTGTCTGAGCAGCAGCAGCAGCGATAGGTGCCGAACCAAGACCGGCCTCGTTCGAGAAGATACCTCTTGCAACACCCTTCTGCATAGCCAGCAGGAATGCGCCCATTGCTCCGCCTGCAGCAGCTCTGAGTCCGAATGCTCCTGCGATGATCTCTGCAAGTGCGTGTCCGAGGTTTCCGATATTGAAGAAGAATACCAGCAGAGCGGATACTACATAGATCACCATCATTGCAGGTACGATCCTCTCAGTAACCTGAGCGATCCTCTCGATACCACCAACGATTACGGCGATAGTTCCGGCTGTGATGATGATAGCGGCAATTACCTTTACCCATGAAGCGTCCTGTCCGAATGCTGTGAAGGCTACGCTTGTAGCACCGGCTTCTTCTGCGACCTTGCTGATAGCGTTTACGATACCGTTGACCTGTGTGGATGTACCAATACCGAGAGCTCCGGCCAGCGAGCCGAACAGAGCGAACATTTTGCCGAGCCACTTCCACTTAGGACCCATGCCTTTCTCGATGTAGTAGAAAGGTCCGCCGAGGATCGAGCCGTCTTCCTTGACATGTCTGTACTTAACAGCCAGAACACCTTCTGCGTACTTTGTAGCGATCCCGAAGAACGCCGCAAACTCCATCCAGAAGAGAGCTCCAGGTCCGCCGCCCATGATCGCTGTGGACACCCCTACGATGTTTCCTGTACCAACTGTAGCAGCGAGCGCTGTTGTAAGAGCTCCGAAGCTGGATACGTCTCCCTCTGCGCCTTCCTCATTGGTAACGGCGTATCTGAGCGAGAGTCCGAGCCTCTTTTGAGGATGGAACTTGGTTCTGACGGACAGAAGGATACCAACAACGATGATGAGAACCATCATTACGGTACCCCAAACAAGACCGTCTAACCAGCCTATGAATTCACTGATACTCATAAGAAAACCTCCATTAAATCATCAACAATACTTTCCAAACAAGAATTCCATATAATACTTATTTGTTTCGGGCTGTGCGCTGAAAAAGACCAACCATATATGGCCCTGAGAGGGACGGCGGATTCGTCACCCCAAGGAATTGTATTATGAGTGTTGGTGTTGGTGTTAGTTACAATAGTGCTGATCGGATCCTTGCAAGCAGCTCTGAAGTTCCAAACGGCTTGGTTATATAATCATCCGCTCCAAGATCAAGTGCTTCCACTTTATCTTTTTCGTGAGCCCTTGCAGAAAGCACAATAACAGGAATCGAAGACCACTCGCGCAAAGACTTCAGGAGCCCGGTTCCATCCATATCAGGGAGCCCGAGATCAAGGATAACAAGATCCGGGCAGTGTGATGAAATTATTGTCAGCGCTTCTGCACCTGAGGCCGTGACCAGCACATCGTAATTGTTGGCTTTAAGTATTGTTTTAAGCAGGTTGAGGATGCTGCTGTCATCCTCTATTACTACTATTCTGTCTCTGATCTCCATAAGTACTTATATTTTTCTCCTGTACTGTTTTTTTGAACGCTGCATT
>JAFREV010000097.1 GCA_017434685.1 Mogibacterium sp. | reverse complement strand
TGTCACCCCATGTGGCTTCCGTCCCGCTTCCCTTGTGGAAGCCGTCTTCATCATACGAAGACTTGACATATCCCAGATTGCTTTTGGATCCTACATCGTCACGGAAAGGGGATACGGCGGCCTTATCCTCGGCTGAAAGATTATTATGCTTTTCGACTATATATTCTTCCACTGTTTTTCCCTGCATTCCGGAGTCGGTGTATGAAGGGAACTCTCCGTTCAGATCTATAATCTTTTTATATGCGTCAATCCTCCACAGTCTGGTACACATGCTGGTCATGCTTACGGTGTTATAATACTTGCTGTCCTCTGTTACCAAAAGATCATGGTAATGAACGGAAAAGGTCTGTGAGGAGACATCGGAGTTGGGATTTCCTGTGTTCCTATATTCCTTAAGCACACCTACACAGACATCGCCACTGTTCAGCAATTCTTCTCTGCTACTGTAGTATACCAGCTGATCGATGCCGGTACTCTTCATCTCATCATCGCTGTCCCAGCCTTTGCCGTTAGGTTTCGCGGCGAAGAGTTCTCCTTCTTTCAGTCCCTCCTGTGGGGTCAGATGCTCATCATCGAATTTAATCAGGACCTGAGCAGCACTGATCCATGCAGTTTCATAAGTATCGCGTTGTGTGTAAGTGATTCCTCCGCTTATGCGTACCTTACTTCCCGGCATAATGGCATCTTTACCATTAGTGTTTGCATATTCCTGGTTATTTACATCACGCGCATTGTCATTTCCATTATATCCGAAGTAAACCTTGCGGCTGTCCAGGCCGCCACCTCTGGCAAGAGCAATGTTCGCTTCCAGCATATCGTCTTTCTCGGAATAGATAACCTGACCCTCTTTCTCATCAGGATAAAATACTAAAGATTCTTGTCCGCTTTGAGATTTGACATCCAGTTTGGTATCTTTGATCTTTATTTTTATATTTCCATCGTGACCATAAAGGTTTAGATAATAATTCGGATCATCCGCATTTGTTGCATATTCTACATCTGCGCCATCGGGTCTAGGATTACCATCACCATCCGTGATATTGCTCCCAAAAGGAACGATGATGTTTATATTTCTGGCTGAAAAAACGCCGTTGGACAGATATTTCACATCTCCACCCGTCATGAAGTAGTTCTTGCTGGAGTTGTTGGAGAGGTTATATCCCGTAGGGAACCAAAGGGGATTAACTACATAGTTGCTTATAGTTACTTTGAGTTTTCCGTTACTCTGTCTCTCGAAAGTCCAGTCTCCGCCGTTCCACATATGGGCACTTGAACCTTGTCTTTCCTCGAATGGAGTGTCCTTCCCTTTGCGAAGGTCCTTAGGCGCCAGTGTTACAGAACTATAATTTCCGGCAAGGCCTCTTCCATACTGATCTCTTCCGCCGGTGTTATAAACACACCATAAAAGCGGCGGATCCGCATCGTCCGTTCCGAAGGCTGCCTCCATGTCAAGCTCGAAGCTGATGTCACTTCCGTCAGGCAATTCAAGGCCTTTCAGCCCCTTCTCTTTTTCATCGTTCATCATTGAAACATTGATACCGAATCGACATGCGCGTCCGAACACCTGGCCCGCCTCTTTATCTATCGCATCGTCATTTCCCTTTGAAAAGTCATATACCCCTGCGGTGCCATTCTGCTGGAAACGGTTGAGGTTAACATTGAAGCCTGGCTTTGCCGATACCCTGACATCCGGTCCCTCTGCATATTTAGGAGTATCGTATGCACCGTCGAAATCGCTGTAGTCACAGGCTACGATATAGTTGCCTTCAGCATCTCTCTTGGCTTCTCCGTTCTCATCGAGCTCCAGCTGTGCAACGGCCATTCCTACAACAGGTTTGATAGTAGTTCCGTTTTTTGCTCCGAACACTTTCATTGTAAACGGGAAGTGTCCGACCTGCGGAAGCCCGTGATTTACGTGACCGTCTTCTTCTACCGTTGTGATTTTTTCATAATAGAAAGTGTAGATGGTATGCTTCCTGCCGTCTTCGCCCACTTTCTCATACGGCTCTTTAGCCTGTTTTACAGCAGTGGGGAAAATGGTGGTATCGATAGCAGCTATATCCCTCGTGCAAGGCAGATCGATCTCCACCCATAAGTAGCCATGGCTGTATGTGTCGTAATCGTCCACTACAAGGGTGTTGAAATCCGCAACGTATTTGACGGTATCAAAACTTCTTACGATATCGTTGCTTGCATCCATGTCGTTTCCGGGTTCGTTATTGTCATCGAAGTCCTCAGTACCGGAGGCAACCATGTTCAATTGTATTTTCTCTACGTAAGCTTCATCGCCGCTGACATATTTCTTGTCTGAGTCTCCGCGTACTATAATCTCTGTTTCTCTGGATACACCGTCCAGATCCTTCCACTCATTATCGTCAGGATCCTTATACTGCGCCTGATATGTTATTACATATTTCTTGTGAGTATCCACACCTTTGATGGTAAACTCTGCATTATCTGCCTCTGTATAATTGGTGCCGTCCCACTGATATGATCCGTCGGCAGGGTAGTTCACATTCTTTACGATAACGCGGTACTCAAAGCTGTCATCGCTTGTCTCAAGCAGGATGTTGTCTGTCTTGAAAAATATGAAGGTAGAGTCTGCAAGACTCAGGTATGTTTTCGCTGAACCGCTGAGTTTGGCGACTCCGCTCGGAGCTGCCTTAAGAGACGCATTTTCAGGAGCCTTATTTAAGGAAGGCTTAGGAGCCTCGACTGTTGCATCATTTTTTGCGTCCTTTTCTTCTTCAGGAAGAACCATATCCCTCGTTTCGTTTGCTGCATCTTCATCTGCATCAAGATCTGTCTTCTCGATTTGTGCTTCGTTATTTGCCAAATCAGAATCAGGTTCAGCAAAAGTAAGACCTGCCATCGGTGTCATTGTGCCGATAAGCAGGATTAGCGTTAATACAATTCCGAGTATTCTTTTTGTAACCTTCATAAACATCTCCTCCCTATTATCTCCTTCTCGCAGAAGGCGATTGCTGCCACACTGATTATATATTGGTTACACTTAGGGAATCGGAATATTGCACGAAGTGCGGTTTATCTGTTCCGAAATGCATTATTTAAAGAGTCTTCGCCGGCGGTTTTTTTCTGCCGGGAGCTTTTTTCTTTACTTCTCCCATTCCGTCGTATTTATCGAGTTGTCTGCGCAGATAAAAAGCGAGAGCAGAGCCTGCAGCGAGCAACACGAAAAATACAACAAGTTCTATTATCATTGCAGTGTTCATGAATATGCTCTCCTTTGCATCTCTTCTCTCTTTTTGCGGCGTTTACCCAGCACCCAAAGCCAAGGCGAGATATATGCCGTAAATAGCATCGTTCCCAGTCCTACAAGAATCATGCTGCCTCCTGCTGCGACTATGGTATTGGCTCCGGTCCACTCCAGCGAGCCCCGGCGGGATCCGTCGGATTCACTCGTCGGCGTATCATCGGTGCTGCCCACAGCAGTTACAGGCTTTTTCTCCTCTTTTTCTTCCTTTATTTCTTCGGTTTTATTCTCGTCTTCCTCATTTTCTGTTTCCGATGCCGCAAGTCTTTTCTCTACGTGAGCCGGGTTTCTCCTGCAGACTCTGACTTCATCATCTCCGTCACGCTCCCATTCGCCCCAGTCGTGTCCGAGGGCATCGGATGTAATCTCTTCATAGCTGTGTCCGCATCTGCTGCACTTGTATTGTCTGTATCCGTTCTCAGTGCAGTTCGCAGACTTCTCATTCTTCAACTTATAGTTGTGCCCCAGACTGTCAATCCTGCGTTCCTCGCTTGAATCGCACTTCAGGCAGTGTCTCTCCTCTATTCCGGTCTTGTTGCACTTAGGAGCGACTTTTACGCTCCACTCGGACCACTCATGTCCGAAGTTCTCTATGACCTCGTCGTAGCTGTGCCCGCATTTTTTGCATGTGTACGTCCTGAGCCCGTCCTCCGAGTTGGAGGCCTGTTTTACAAGTTTTACGGAGTAGTCGTGTTCTCCGCCTTTCGGACATGAAGCGGCGTAGGATACAGTGCTGAACACCGCCGTCATAGCAAGGCAAAGCATCAGGATTGCCGTAATCCTGATCGCGTAAGCCCTTTTTAGTTCGCACTTTTTGTACGCTTTCATCATGCCGTTGTCTTCTTGCTCTTGATCGCCTCTCTTATCTGCCTGCTGTTTCTCCTGGACAATGTGATTATCGTGCCGTCCATCAGAGTTATGTTCTCAGCGTTAAAGTCCCTTATGTAATCTATGTTGACCAGATAGGACCTCTGCACGCGGAGGAATCCGTATTCCATCATAGTAGCTTCCACCTTCTCCATTGTGGAGTAGAATTCAAAGCTTTCTTTACCATAGTGCACGGTTATTATCCTTTTATATACCGAGAAGTAGCTTATATCCCTGATTGCAACATTGCGGGATTCCCCTACTCCCTGGAAGGTAATGTATTCAGCGCTTTTGTTTTGTACCTGATCCGCCACGTTAAGGAATATTCTCTCGAACTCATCCGCATCGGTGCTTTTCTTAACGATATAGTGAAATGCCTGAACATCATAACCCTGAATAGCCTTTTCGCTTTGCTTGG
>JAFREV010000096.1 GCA_017434685.1 Mogibacterium sp. | reverse complement strand
CTTTCGAGGCGATATTCCCGCTTTATGATTCTTTTTCTTCTTTTTTGCCATTAATAAATATCCTTTACTTTGCGCCTTATATCCGGGCACAAAAAACTTCGGAGCGAATGCTCCGAAGCGATTATAACACAATATCTAGTCCATTTGTTGTATGCAGGCACAATATTTTCCGTTAATTCTGCATTTTTGGATGTTCATCACCCTTGATAAGCATACGCATTGAATTCAGTATGCAGATGACTGCCACTCCGACATCGGCAAATACTGCCATCCACATATTGGCAATTCCGATAGCTCCCAATATCAGGCATGCAAATTTGATAAACAGAGCAAATGTTATATTGGCCTTGGATATTCCGATTGTCTTATTTGCAATCTGCATCACCTTCGGAATACGGCTCAAATCATCATCCATTATGACCACATCTGCTGCCTCTATTGCAGCATCAGAACCCAGCGATCCCATCGCAATACCGACATCAGATATCGAAAGCACAGGCGCGTCATTGATACCGTCTCCGATAAATGCGAGTTTGCCCTTTCCTCTCGTCGAAGCCTTTAATACTTTAAGCAGTTCTTCTACTGCACTTACCTTGTCCTGCGGTAATAGTCCCGCCTTATAGTCATTTATTCCGAGATTTGATGCAACCGCAGCCGCTACTTTCTCGGAGTCTCCCGTCAACATGACTATCCGCTTGACTCCGGCCTTCAGGATGTCTGCAATTGCAGTCTTTGCGTTTTCTTTCGGTTTATCCGAAACTACAACGGTACCGACATATTTGCCGTTTCTCCCGACGTAGCAGTGTGTACCTGCCGCTTCTTCGAGAGTGTCCTCAACTTCTATTCCTGCGTCTTCAAGATATTCTTTTTTACCGACTATTACCTCATCCTTGCCTACTACAGCTTTAACTCCTCCGCCTGCATCCACATGAGTATCCTTAATCTTTGAAGTCGGATATGGTTTTTCGCAAGAGGCAATTATCGCTGCGGCTATAGGATGAGTCGAGCCGGTCTCTGCGGCAGCGGCAAGGCGTATAAGTTCATCAGTATCGATTCCGCCTGCAGCCTCCATGTAGCTTACGCTGAATTTACCCTCGGTCAAAGTTCCCGTCTTATCCGTGACAAGCGTATCTATTTTGGCCATTTGCTCGAGGAAATTCGAACCTTTAACAAGCACACCTTCTTTAGATGCTGCTCCTATGCCACCGAAGAATGCCAACGGAACTGATATAACCAATGCACACGGGCAGGATATTACGAGGAAGGTGCAGGCTCTGAGCAGCCATTTACCGAATTCCTGCGTAAAGGGCCCGATCACAATCGGCGGTATAAACGCAAGTCCCAGAGCTGCTATAACGACTGCCGGTGTATAATATTTCGCAAACCTCGTGATAAAGCTCTCCGTCTCGGACTTTCTCGACGCTGCATTCTCAACGAGTTCGAGAATCTGCATAACTGTAGAATCGTCATATTCCTTTACAGCCTGAACCTTGAGGAGAGTCTCTCCGTTTATGCAGCCTGAGATTACAGTCTCGCCTTCCTTGACCTCCCTTGGTACGGATTCACCGGTTAAAGCAGAAGTATTGATAAAACTGCTTCCTTCCACTACGAGAGCGTCCGTAGGTATCTTCTCTCCCGGTTTTATGATGAGAATGTCTCCGACTTCTATCTCGTCCGGGTCTATCACTTCTATGCTGCCGTCTTCAGCCTCTCTGTTGGCGAAGTCCGGTGCAATATCCATAAGATCAGAGATAGCACCTCTGGACTTTCCTACAGCATAACTCTGGAAGAACTCTCCCACCTGATAGAAGAGCATTACTGCCACAGCTTCCTCGAACTCTCCGCATCCGAATGCACCGAGAGTAGCGATAGTCATCAGAAAACTCTCATCGAAGAGTTGCTTGTTTTTTATTCCCTGCAGGCATTTCCTCAGCACATCGTGGCCGACTATGAAATACGGCACGAGATACAGCAGGTCCAGTATTATCATCGCGGTAAATACAGGCGCTGCAGGAGCACTCTGTGCCGGATTTTCAGGCGGAACTGTGTAAGCTAATTTGCCAAGCACAAAGTGATCGATTGCGAGAAGCGTAAAAAACATCAGCGCAGCGATAATTATCCTATTTAATTCTTTTTTCTGTTTGTCACTTAAATTCTTCATTGTGTTATTTAATAATAAACTTGGTGATAGTCTTTATAATACAACTTTGCAATCCGGCTCTACTTTGGCGATGCACTCTACAGCTTCTTTGACTACCTGATCGAAAACGGCATCATCTGCCTCAATCATCATCTTCTGTGTCATAAAACTGACGGATGCATCCGTTACTCCTTCGATTCCTTTAATTGCTTCTTCCATCTTAGCTGCGCAATTTGCACAATCAAGATCCACCAATTTGAATTTCTTTTTCATTCTTCTATATGCTCCTTTCCCATTGCAATTATGGTCTTTACATGATCGTCATCGAGTGAATAATAAATCGCCTTACCGTCTCTCCTGCTCTTTACAAGTTTTGCTGTCTTAAGAGCTTTTAACTGATGAGAAACTGCAGACTGATTCATCTCGATGTCCGCACATATCTCCGTCACGTTTTTTTCTCCGTCGAATAAATCGTACAGTATTTTAATACGTGTGGAGTCCGCAAACATCT
>JAFREV010000095.1 GCA_017434685.1 Mogibacterium sp. | reverse complement strand
CTCGTAGGAAAACTCACACCTAAGAGCGAGACAGACCTCACACCTGAGGCCAGAATGCTCAGGGCCATCTTCGGTGAGAAGTCCAAGGAAGTAAGAGATTCTTCTCTCAAACTCCCTCACGGCGAAGAAGGTATCGTAATCGACGTAAGAGTATTTGACAAAGACAACAGCCAGGAGCTTCCTCCGGGCGTCAACAAAATCGTCAGAGTTTACGTCGCAACAAAGAGAAAAATCAATGTCGGAGACAAGATGGCAGGACGCCACGGTAACAAGGGTGTTATCTCCAGAATCCTGCCTCAGGAAGACATGCCGTTCAAGGAAGACGGTGAGCCGCTGCAGGTCATGCTCAACCCTCTGGGTGTACCGTCCCGAATGAACGTAGGACAGGTACTCGAGGTACACCTCGGCCTGGCTGCCAAGTCCAAGGGCTGGTATGTATCCACTCCGGTATTCGACGGAGCAAGCGAAAAAGACGTTATCGAGCTCCTCAAAGAGGAAGGCTATCCTGAAACAGGTAAGCTGAGGCTCAGAGACGGACGTACGGGCGAGTACTTCGATAACCCTGTAACAGTAGGTTACATGTATATGCTCAAGCTCCACCACCTGGTAGACGACAAGATCCACGCAAGATCCATCGGACCTTACTCACTCGTAACTCAGCAGCCGCTCGGCGGT
This sequence comes from Mogibacterium sp., assembly GCA_017434685.1. GTDB lineage: Bacteria > Bacillota > Clostridia > Peptostreptococcales > Anaerovoracaceae > Crickella. The sequence goes on along the minus strand of JAFREV010000095.1, from coordinate 9,907 downwards.
AAGGCTCAGTTCGGTGGTCAGAGATTCGGAGAGATGGAGGTGTGGGCACTCGAAGCTTACGGTGCTGCATACACACTGCAGGAGATCCTGACAGTCAAGTCCGACGATATCATCGGACGTACCAAGACATACGAGTCGATCATCAACGGTGTCAATATCGCAGAGCCGGGAATTCCTGAGTCATTCAAGGTTCTCATCAAAGAGCTTCAGGCTCTGGCCCTCGATATCCGCACCAAGGCGAGCGACGATAGCGAGATTAAGATCAGAGAGACATCCGAGTACGATGGTGCACTCACTTTCGATAGGATGATCAATGAAAATGACAGAAGAGCAGAGCGCGAAAGGAGAGAGCTGGAAGAAGATGCGGAAGCAACCGAAACTGCAGCTGAGATTAATGCAGCAGAGGCAGCAGATGATCCGGCCCTCGATCTCGACTCACTGTCAAGTCTCGTAGAGAGCATGGCACAGGCAGCACCTGCTGAACCTGACATGGATCTCACAGAAGCAGTTGAGATGGACAGTCTCGAAGCACTTGCCGAAGAAGAAGCATTTGCTGATGAGACAGCCGATGATGAAGAGTAAGAAAGGGAGGAAATATCATGACAGACAACAATCAAGATCTCAGAAATATTGAGTCCCTGCAGATTAAACTCGCATCTACGGAGGAAATGCTCAATTGGTCTCACGGTGAGGTAACAAAGCCTGAGACAATCAACTACAGATCGCTTAAACCTGAGTTCGACGGTCTTTTCTGCGAAAGAATTTTCGGACCGACCAAGGACTGGGTTTGCGGATGCGGTAAATACAACAAGATCCGTTATAAAGGACTTATCTGCCCTTACTGCGGAGTAGAAGTTACAAAAGCCAAAGTCAGAAGAGAGAGAATGGGTCACATTCAACTCGTTTCGCCTGTATCACACATCTGGTACTTCAAGGGAATCCCTTCGAGAATCGGTCTCGTGCTCGACATGACACCAAAGGAACTCGAAAAGATTCTGTACTTCGCATCATATGTAGTAACAGATCCGGGCGACACACCGCTTCAGTACAAACAGATCCTCGAAGAGGACGAGTACAACGAAGCTCGTGAGATCTACGGCAAATCTTTTGAAGCAGGCATGGGAGCCGAGTCGGTAAAAAAGCTCCTCGAGGCTATCGACATCGACGAGATGGCAGAGGAACTGAGAGAACAGCTCAAAAAGGCTTCCGGACAAAAGAGAATCAGACTTGTAAAGATTCTCGAAGTTATCGAGGCTTTCAAGCAGTCCGGAAACAAGCCTGAGTGGATGATACTCGATGTAATTCCTGTAATTCCGCCTGAACTGAGACCTATGGTTCAGCTCGACGGAGGCAGATTCGCGACATCGGACCTCAACGACCTGTACAGAAGAGTTATCAACAGAAACAACAGACTTAAAAAACTCGGCGAACTCGGCGCTCCGGATATCATCATCCGTAACGAAAAGAGAATGCTGCAGGAGTCTGTAGACGCACTTATCGACAACGGCAGAAGAGGCCGTGCGGTACAGGGAGCAGGCGGACGTAAGCTCAAATCACTTTCCGACATGCTCAAAGGTAAGCAGGGAAGATTCAGACAGAACCTCCTTGGTAAGCGTGTAGACTTCTCGGGACGTTCCGTAATCGTAGTAGGACCGGATCTGAAGTTCTATCAGTGCGGACTGCCTAAGACAATGGCACTCGAGCTCTTCAAGCCTTTCATCATGAGAGAGCTCACAGAGCGCGAACTCGCACAGAACACAAAGCAGGCAAGAATGATGGTTGAAAGAGCAGAACCGGAAGTTTGGGACGTTCTCGACTACATCATCAAGGATCACCCCGTACTGCTGAACCGTGCCCCTACACTGCACAGACTCGGTATCCAGGCTTTCGAGCCGGTACTGGTAGAGGGCAAGGCCATCAAACTCCATCCGCTCGTATGTACAGCGTTCAACGCCGACTTCGACGGAGACCAGATGGCGGTACACGTACCACTTTCAGTAGAGGCACAGGCAGAGGCCAGATTCCTCATGCTCTCGGTCAACAACATCCTCGCACCTAAGGACGGAAGCCCGATCACGGTTCCTACTCAGGACATGATCCTCGGCTCCTACTATCTGACATATGAAGGCAGCGAAGAGAGAGACCGTGATGCAGAGAAGGGTGACGGCAAATGCTTCGCAGACTATGACGAGATGATCATGGCATACAATGCCGGTGTTGTCGGCATTCACGCCAAGGTTAAGGTCAGACGTTATGCATTTGAAGGCGACGAAGGTCAGCTGGTAGAGTCCACAGTCGGAAGATTCATCTTCAACCAGGGACTCCCACAGGATCTCGGCTTCGTAGACAGAGAGAAAGATCCGTATGCACTCGAGGTTGACTTCCTTTGCGATAAAAAAGCACTCGGAAAGATCATCGCAGCATGCTTCAAGGCTCACGGCAACACCGAAACAGCCCTCATGCTCGACTACATCAAGGATACGGGTTACCACTACTCGACAGTCAGCGCTGTTACCATCAGTATCTCTGACATGGAGATTCCTGAGGCCAAGACAGAGATCGTAGAAGCTGCCGAGAAGGAAGTAGACGAATACGAAGCTCTCTACAGACGCGGACTTATGTCCAATAAAGAGAGATACGACAAAGTCATCGAGACATGGAGAAATGCTACAGATGATACAGCTAACGCCCTGATGGATAATCTCGGCAAACTCAACAACCTGTACATCATGGCTAAGTCCGGAGCCAGAGGTAACAAATCTCAGATCAGCCAGATCGGCGGAATGAGAGGACTTATGGCCAACGCAACAGGTCACACGGTAGAGATTCCTATCAAGGCTAACTTCCGTGAGGGACTCTCCATACTGGAGTACTTCATTTCTTCAAACGGTGCCCGTAAGGGACTGACAGATACGGCGCTCAGAACAGCTGACTCCGGTTATCTGACAAGAAGACTCGTAGATATTTCGCACAGCATCATCATCAATGAAGAGGACTGCGGAACAGACGAAGGCATTGAAATCAGTGCATTCAGAGACGGTAAAGAAGAAATCGAAAAACTCTGGCTGAGAATCGCAGGCAGATATGCCAGCGAGGATGTCGTAAATCCTGAGACAGGCGAAGTAATGGTAGCTGCTAACGAGTACATCACAGATGACATGGCTGAAGCAATCGAGAATGCAGGAGTTGAGACGGTCAAGATCAGATCTGCAATGACATGCCGTGCAGCAAGCGGACTTTGCGCTAAGTGCTACGGTAAGAACATGGCTACAGGCAGACTCGTACTCCCTGGCGAAGCTGTAGGTATTATTGCAGCTCAGTCCATCGGAGAGCCGGGTACACAGCTGACGATGAGAACATTCCATACAGGAGGAGTTGCGGGATCAGATATCACGCAGGGTCTTCCGAGAGTAGAGGAGCTCTTCGAGGCACGTAAGCCTAAGGGTCTCGCAGAAATCTGCGAAGGAGACGGTGTAGTTAAATCCATCGAGCCTACCGAGAACAACATGACTGAAGTTGTTGTCGACGAGGAAGGCGGAGAGAGAAGCTACCTCATCCCGTTCGGTGCAAGACTCAATGTCAATGTCGGCGACGAAGTTCAGGCCGGCGGACAGATCACCAAGGGACCTCTCGATCCTCACGACATCATGAGGCTCAAAGGCGTCCAGGGCGTATACGAATACCTCATCCGTGAGGTTCAGAGAGTATATAAGAACCAGGGTGTAGACATCAATGACAAGCACATTGAGATTATCGTAAGCCAGATGCTCTCGAAGTACAAAGTCGAAAAATCCGGCGACACATCACTGCTGCCGGGCGGCCAGTACTCCAGAAGAGACATCGAAGCTGCAAACGAGATCGCAGAGGCCGAAGGCGGAGAAGCTGCTACAGCAAGCAGACAGCTCCTCGGTATCACCAAGGCAGCTTTGGCTACATCATCGTTCCTCTCAGCAGCGTCCTTCCAGGAGACTACAAGAGTTCTCACGGATGCGTCCATCAAGGGCAAAACCGACAGACTCGAAGGTCTCAAGGAGAACGTCATGATCGGAAAACTCATCCCGGCAGGTACCGGTATGAAGAGATATTCCGGCATCGAAGTCGACTACGGCGACTATGAGGAATATGTAAACGGCAAAGCCGAGCAGGAGGAAGAAGACGAAGCAGGTTCCATCGAGAATATCGTCGCTCCTGAAAACGTAGATATCCCGGACGAGGAAATCAAAGTTTACGGCGAAGTCGCAATAGTTGAATAAATGAAAGGAGCATAACTGAGTATACGAGTCGAGACTTGAGCGGAATTGTGACAGCTGCACCGGCGCAACGAAGGCAGAGCGGTTGGCGCTGCGAAGCTGAAGCTTCCTCAAAACAGAGAGAAGTTCAGATGAGAGCGGCCCCGCGATTGCCGAGAGCAGGCAGGATGCAATGTCCAATTCCGACTCGCGTCGAGGCGAGTATCTCAGATATGCTCTTTTCGCTCTCAAAATGTTGACTTTTCAGCAGTTTGCTAGTAAAATTAACAAGTTCGGCGCCTTGTTGGCGATTCGGATAAAAATATTGAAAGAAAGGAGAAAAGAATGCCTACAATTAACCAATTAGTACGTCAGGGCAGACAGAGCTCGGTTAAGAAATCTACAGCTCCTGCGCTCGGTAAGAACATGAACACACTTCGCAAAGTTCTGACCGACGTAAACTCCCCTCAGAAGAGAGGCGTATGCGTAGCTGTTAAGACCGTAACACCTAAGAAGCCGAATTCAGCTCTCAGAAAAGTTGCAAGAGTTCGTCTGACCAACGGAATGGAAGTTACAGCTTACATTCCTGGTATTGGACACAATCTGCAGGAGCACAGTGTTGTTCTGGTAAGAGGCGGCAGAGTTAAGGACCTTCCGGGTGTGAGATATCACATCGTAAGAGGTACACTCGACGCATCCGGCGTAGCAGAGCGTGGACAGGGCCGTTCAAAATACGGTGCTAAGAGACCTAAAAAGTAAGCATTTCTCATATCATACGGCGTTGCCGCAATGAAGAAATGCTTGATCTCCGGGGGCTGAGCCCCTCCGATAAAATGTCTTTTGATATCGGACAAGGAGAAAATGAAGCTAACACACAATGTACGAAGGCATTCTTTATTCTTTGAGATAAAGATAGAGAGCGCCACGGGAGCAGGATTGTGAGTAGGGCGTCGTTCAGACGTTCCGAAGAAGTTCATAATACTGCTAACGAGTACCGACCTGAATTTACAAGGAGGGAAGAGAAGTGCCAAGAAAAGGTAACACACCCAAGAGAGAGGTTCTTCCTGATCCTGTCTACGGCAGCGTAGTGGTTGCCAAGCTGATCAACGGAATCATGCTGGATGGTAAGAAGGGCGTAGCTCAGACTATCGTCTATGACGCATTCAACGAGATCAAAGAGAAGACAGGCGAAGATCCGCTCGAAGTATTCACAAAAGCAATGGATAATATCATGCCGGTTCTTGAGGTTAAGGCCAGAAGAATCGGTGGTGCGAACTATCAGGTACCTATCGAGGTAAGACCTGAGAGAAGACAGACTCTGGGAATCAGATGGCTCACTCAGTACACAAGAGCTAGAGGCGAGAGAAAGATGTCCGAGAGACTTGCAGCCGAAGTTATGGACGCAGCCAACAACACAGGTTCTTCCGTAAAGAAAAAAGAAGATACCCACAAGATGGCAGAGGCCAACAAGGCATTCGCACACTTCAGATTCTAAGAGGAATTGTCCTGACGAGCGGCGAGCCTTTGGCAATGCCGGAGTCATGGAAATTCCTTTACGCAGTACGCCTGCGAGCAGTGAGCTAAGGCGAAGCTGGAGCAGCTGCGTACGAGCCGTTATGAAAAAGTATCACTTACAGGTTAATTACATATGTTATATCTAAATGAAATCACGGTAGAAAGGAGGAAATAATGGGTAGAAAGTTCTCACTCGAAAAGACACGCAACATCGGAATCATGGCGCATATCGACGCCGGTAAGACTACGACGACAGAGAGAATTCTGTTCTATACAGGCAGAACTCACAAACTCGGCGAGACTCACGAAGGCGCAGCCACGATGGACTGGATGGAGCAGGAGCAGGAGCGCGGAATCACCATTACTTCCGCCGCAACTACCGCTCAGTGGAATGACACCAGGATTAATATCATCGACACTCCGGGACACGTAGACTTCACAGTGGAGGTTGAGCGTTCACTCAGAGTACTCGACGGTGCCGTTATGGTTCTCTGCGCCAAAGGCGGAGTTGAGCCTCAGAGCGAGACCGTATGGAGACAGGCTGAGAAATACGGAGTCCCTAGAATGATATTCGTCAACAAAATGGACATCCTCGGTGCCAACTATTTCCACGTAATTGACATGATCCACGACAGGCTCAAAGCCAATGCGGTTCCTGTGCAGATTCCAATCGGATCTGAGGCGGACTTCATCGGCATCATCGACCTCATCAAGATGAAAGCCGAGATTTACCACGACGACGACCTCGGAAGAGCGATTGACGAAAAGGAAATCCCGGACAATATGAAAGACGAGGCCAAAGCCTGGAGAGACAAGCTGCTCGAGTCTGTGGCTGAGTGCGATGAAGAACTCATGATGCTCTACCTCGAAGGAGAGGACATCCCTGAGAAGGACATCAAGAGAGTCATCCGCGAACAGACCATCAAAGGCGAGATGTATCCTGTATTTTGCGGATCGGCATACAAGAACAAAGGCGTACAGCTCATGCTGGACGGAGTAGTCGATTACATGCCGTCTCCACTCGATATCCCTGCTATCAAAGGAGTCAATCCTTACACCAAGAAGGAAGAGGACAGACCGGCATCCGATAAGGAACCATTCTCGGCTCTGGCATTCAAGATAATGGCAGACCCGTACGTAGGAAAGCTCGCATTCTTCAGAGTTTACTCCGGAACTCTCGAGGCCGGTAAGCATGTATACAATGCTACCAAGGACAGAAAAGAGAGAATCGGACGTATACTCCAGATGCATGCAAACCACAGAGACGAGATCGAGATGGTTTACTCGGGAGACATCGCAGCGGCCGTAGGACTCAAGTTCACCACAACAGGTGACACTCTCTGCGACCAGAAAGCGCCTATAGTACTCGAGTCAATGGAATTCCCTGATCCTGTAATCGAGATTGCCATCGAGCCTAAGACCAAGATCGGTCAGGAAAAGATGGGACTCGCACTTGCAAAACTCGCTGAGGAAGACCCTACATTCAAGACTTATACAAATCCTGAAACGGGCCAGACCATCATCGCAGGCATGGGAGAACTCCACCTCGAGATCATAGTCGACAGACTTCTCAGAGAGTTCAAGGTAGAGGCCAACGTCGGAAGACCGCAGGTTTCCTACAAAGAGACAGTCACAACCACTGCGGACGTCGATTGCAAGCATGCAAAACAGACCGGTGGTTCAGGACAGTACGCACATGTTAAGATCAAACTGTATCCGAGAGAGCCGGGCGAAGGATTCGAATTTAAGAACTCCATCGTCGGCGGAGCAATCCCTAAGGATTACATTCCGGCAGTACAGGCCGGTATTGAGGAGGCCATGCAGGCCGGACCTCTCGCAGGCTACAACGTAGTTGATGTCGGCGTCGAACTGTACGACGGATCCGCCCACGAGGTAGATTCATCGGATATGGCATTCAAAGTTGCCGGATCCAAAGCATTCAAGGAAGCCGTATTAAAGGCGAATCCGGTCCTCATGGAGCCTATCTTCAAGGTAGAGGTAACCGTACCTGACAACTATATGGGCGATGTCATCGGAGACATCAGCGCAAGACGCGGCAGAATTGAAGGCTCGGATATCGACAACGGAGCAGCACAGGTACACGGATATGTACCTCTTTCGGAAATGTTCGGATATGCGACTGACCTCAGATCGAGGACACAGGGTAGAGGAATTTACACCATGCAATTCGACCATTTTGAAAAGCTGCCTGAGTCACTCGCAGAGAAGATCGTGAAGTGACGTTAAAACAGTTAATTCAACCGGGCTGTGAGTAGCATTCGACCAGATCGTTTTCCTACGCACACGTATAGTGCCCGGGACACAAACTAATTTTTCTATTTTATATATTTAGGAGAAAGTAAAATGGCTAAACAGAAATTTGAAAGAACCAAACCGCATATCAACATCGGTACAATCGGCCACGTTGACCACGGTAAGACAACTCTTACAGCAGCAATCACAAGCGTACTTAACAGAAAGTACGGACTCGGCGGTGACGTAGCATTCGACCAGATCGACAAGGCACCGGAAGAGAAGGAAAGAGGAATCACAATTTCCACAGCACACGTAGAGTACGAAACACCGAACAGACACTACGCACACGTAGACTGCCCGGGACACGCTGACTACGTAAAGAACATGATCACAGGAGCAGCTCAGATGGACGGAGCTATCCTGGTAGTAGCAGCAACAGACGGACCAATGCCACAGACAAGAGAGCACATCCTGCTTTCCCGTCAGGTAGGCGTACCATACATCATCGTATTCCTTAACAAGTGCGACATGGTAGACGACGAAGAGCTCCTCGATCTCGTAGAGATGGAAGTAAGAGAACTCCTCGACGAGTATGAATTCCCTGGCGATGACACACCGATCGTAAGAGGATCCGCACTCAAGGCTCTTGAGGACCCAACAGGTGAGTGGGCAGAGAAGGTTGTAGAGCTGATGGAGGCTGTAGACAGCTACATCCCTGAACCTGAAAGAGCAAATGACCAGCCGTTCCTGATGCCTGTAGAGGACGTATTCTCCATCACAGGACGTGGAACAGTAGCAACAGGAAGAGTAGAGAGAGGAATGCTCCACACAGGCGACGAAGTAGAAGTAGTCGGACTTACAGACGAGAAGAGAAAAGTCGTCGTAACAGGAGTAGAGATGTTCAGAAAGACTCTCGACGAAGCTGAGACAGGCGACAACATCGGAGCACTTCTCAGAGGCGTACAGAGAGACGAGATCGAAAGAGGACAGGTACTTGCAAAACCTGGCACAATCGAGCCACATACAAAGTTCAAAGGACAGGTATACGTACTGAAGAAAGAAGAAGGCGGAAGACATACACCGTTCTTCAACGGCTACAGACCACAGTTCTACTTCAGAACAACAGACGTAACCGGCGACCTGAATCTCCCAGAAGGCACAGAGATGTGCATGCCTGGCGACAACGTAGTAATGACAATCAGCCTCATTACACCGATCGCTATCGAGGAAGGACTGAGATTCGCTATCCGTGAGGGTGGACGTACAGTAGGTTCTGGCGTTGTAACCGAGATCATCGAGTAATTGCTCGTCCTTTTCGCCCACAGCTTTGTTGACTGCACGTCTTCGGTGCTCACGTACGAGTCGAGTACGCTCCGCTCCTCAGACGCTTGTCGCCTCGCTGTGAACGAAAACTACTTCGCAATTCAGAATTCAAAGAGCGTTGCATCAGCAACGCTCTTTTTTGTCATCGCTTTGGTGATGTTTTTTAAACGAATGCCCTAAAATGCTCTAATTACTAACCAAATAGTAACCGTAAATCTTTACAATTATAGGCATCATATATATAATTCTATTGCAAGATTTTTTAAAGCGGAGGATTGATTTTTCATAGGTTATGGGCCCGCAAATGAGGAAAAAGATAAGGAGGAAAGCAATGAATCGAGCAAAACGGCTATTAGTCGTGCTGCTGGCAACGCTGACCATGGTGGTCGGTGCGTTTGGCGTTGCGTATGCAGCATCAGCATATGAGGATCACTATGTTTACCGCATTAGCTCTTCGGGGAGTACATCAACAGTAACATGCTTACGCGGAGACACGCATATTACTATTAATATTTCAAGAGACGATGAGACATATGACGGTTTAGAAAAAGCAGCATCAATTAGCGTAACCCCATCCGATCACT
>JAFREV010000094.1 GCA_017434685.1 Mogibacterium sp. | reverse complement strand
TGCCTGCTTTTCCTTTTTTATTTCCTTAAGCCTTGCCTCCGTATCCTTGCGCTTCTCTACTTTTCCTTTTATCTCTTCGAGCTCACTTCTTTTGACATAATATGTCTTTACCTTCTTACCTTCGCGGTGCTGTAGATAAAAGTATTCTTTTCCGCTGATTACCTTCTTCTGTAAATAACCAAAAGGAAGCTTGCTTAGATTATCTCTAAGAAGCTTCTCTTTTTTCATTAAGTTTCGATATTCATTTACTATCGCTCGGTCTAATGCTTTCATGTAATTAACCTACACTTCTGTTATATTGTAGGTTAATTATACCACAATTGACTATTTAGTCAATGTTTTGTTCATGAATTTGTCGGTGTTGATTATGAAGCGCTCGTGGGTACCTTCTCCGATGAGACCTTTGTCGTCGTATGCGGCAACCCTGAAAACGAGTCTCCTTCCGTCAATCTCCGTAAGCTCTGTCTCCGCGCGGACCGTTGCACCGACAGCCGTTGCCGATACGTGCTTTACATTGACCAGCGTGCCAACCGTCGAATAGCCCTCTTCCATACACTCCTCTGCGAGCGACCACGAGGCGTTCTCCATGAGGCCAATCATCATGGGTGTTGCAAACACCGGAAGGCCCCCGCTGTGAACGGCATCTGCCGTAAGCTCGTGCACTACTTCTACTTCTCTTGTGAATTTCATTCCGACTTTAAGCTCTGCCATTTTATTCCTCCATGCTTTTATATATTGTCCCCGGTCGTCCGGCTTACTGCGGCAGTACCGCGGTGACGATGAAGTCGTAGCCGTCTGTGGTGCGAGCGGCAATCCGCCCCTTGTGGGCGGATACGATGGCGGATGCCATCGACAGGCCTATGCCGTGGCCGCCCGTCGCTGAGTTTCTCGACTCGTCCGTTCTGTAGAATCTCTCAAACACATGAGTCAGGCTCTCGCTTTCCTGTTTATCCGATGTGCGGTTCGAGAGCTCGAGTATGTTGTTTCTGCCGTCCTTTTTCAGAGTGACTCTGATGGACTCTGTTGCATCTGAATACTTAATCGCATTTTCGAGCAGTATAGACACAAGTTTTTCAAGTTCCTTGGTGCTTCCCGTAGCTGTCAGCATCGGCTCTATATCCGTCTCTATTGACTTGCCGTTGTCCTTGGCCAGCGCCTCAAACGAAGAAACCGTCTCGATGATCAGATCCGAAAGTGGAAGCTCAGACATCACCAGATCGTTTCCCTCCTCCATGCGCGAGAGGTATACCAGATCGTTCGTCAGGTCCGCGAGCCTGTCCACCTGGTCTCCTATATCTCCGAGGCTGCCCTTCAGGCTTTCTGTGTTTTCGCTCCTCGTTGTATTTTCAATCTCCTCCACGTCCATATCCATCAGGTCGAGGTTTGCTTTGATTATGGCCAGAGGCGTTTTGATCTCGTGGCCGGCGTCTGTGATAAATCTCTTTTGCTTTTCATAGCTTTCCGCTACGGGTTTAATGATGCGGCCGGCAAAGAATGTGATTACGGCAAACACCAGGGCAAGCCCTATCAGCGACATAATTATGCTGGCTCTGAGAAATGATCTGAATGACTCGAGAACTCTGCCGCAGTCGAGGAAAGTGACTCGCTTGGTGCTTCCGTCTTTTATGACGGAGTATCTGAATTCGTTAACGAATCCGTTATCATCTCCTGACGCAATTGCCTCCTCTGCATATTTCTCTGCCTCTTCATCTTTTACGGCAGAGATTCTGTCGACGTTTATCTGTTTGACGCTTCCGTCTTCTCCCACTTCAACAGTAAAGAATCTTGATTCCTCAGCTTCATCCATGCTCATGCGCGGTCCGCCCTGTCCGCCCTTTCCAAAGAGGAACTCCTCGTCAGGTCTGTTAGTATAGTCGAAGTCCTCGGGCTTCGGTCCCATTCTTTTGTCCCCGTTTTCGTGCCACTTCTGAAATTTCTCGACATTTTGCTCAAGAACATCAAGTTTGGCATCAGCATCACTTACCACATCGTTGTAATTCATGATGTTCATACCTGTGACTATAAACGCGAGCAGTATTGTCAGAGATACCATCGCGAGTGCTATGAATCTTCTTTTGAGTCTTTTTATAGCCTGCATTCTATTCCTCTATGTAAAGCGAGTAGCCCGCATTTCTGAGCGCTTTGATTTTTACATTGCTCTTGAGAGCTGTGAGTTTCTTGCGAAGATACGAGATATACACCCAAACGACATTGCTCTCGGTCTCGGTGTCGTAGCCCCATACGTGGTCCATAAATGTATCCACGGATATGACCGTGCCCGGATTTGCCATCAGCATCTCCATCATCTGGAATTCCTTGTTGGCAAGCTGCACCTCTGCGTGCGGAGTCGCCAGTTCGAAACTCGTGCGGTCCAGGCTGAGGTCGCCGTATGTGATCTTGGTATCCACCTCGTGTCCGGACCTCGTAATCGCTCTGACTGCAGCAAGGAGTTCCTTGGCATCGAAAGGTTTCGTCAGATAGTAGTTCGCTCCGCTATCGAGTCCGAGGACTTTATCATCTATCTCGGACTTTGCCGTCAGCATGCAAACCGGAAGGTCGCTTCCCGACTCTCGCAGCTTCTTCAGAACTGTAATGCCGTCGACTTTAGGCATCATAATGTCAAGTACCGCGGCGTCATAATTTCCCGCATCCAAATAGTCGAGTGCATCCTGTCCGTCGTGCACCACGTCTATCGAGTAATTGCTCTTTTCAAATATTTTGGCTATGGCCTTGGCCAGTGCCACTTCGTCTTCTGCAAGTAATATTCTCATTATTCTTCCTCACCTCATTATTATGCAATTCTGATGGCACAATAGTAAAGCTTTAACTTAAAACCAAACTTAAAATACACCCGTGCAAGTGACTTATTGCTCCGGGTGTATTCAGAATCTATATCTGCCAGCTTTACTTGAGCATGCGTTTAAGATACTGGCCGGTGTAGGATTCCTTTACCTTGGCGACCTGCTCAGGAGTTCCTTCGCAGACTATGCGGCCGCCGCCGTCGCCTCCCTCGGGCCCGAGGTCGATTATGTAATCGGCCTGCTTGACGACATCGAGGTTGTGCTCTATGACCACTACTGTATTTCCATCGTCCACCAGTCTGTTAAGGACGTAGAGAAGTTTGTCCACATCTGCAAAATGAAGGCCCGTGGTCGGCTCATCGAGTATGTAGAGCGTGCGGCCTGTGCTTCTCTTTGAAAGCTCCGTCGCGAGTTTTATCCTCTGCGCCTCTCCGCCGGAGAGCTGAGTCGATGGCTGGCCGAGGCTTATGTAACCGAGGCCCACATCATCGAGGGTCTTGAGATATCTGACTATGGCAGGCTGGTTTTCAAAGAATGTGAGCGCTTCATGCACCGTCATGGCTAGGACTTCGGAAATGCTCTTTCCTCTGTATTTAACCTCCAGGGTTTCGTGATTGTAGCGTGCGCCTCCGCAGACCTCGCACGGCACGAAAACATCCGGCAAGAAGTTCATCTCAACCTTAATTATGCCGTCGCCGTTGCAATGTTCGCAGCGGCCGCCTTTGACATTAAAGCTGAACCTGCCCGGCTTGTATCCTCTCATCTTGGCCTCCGGCATCTCTGCGAAGAGGTTTCTGATGTGAGTGAACATACCGGTGTATGTCGCAGGATTGGACCTCGGAGTCTTGCCTATAGGCGACTGGTCGATGTTGATGACCTTGTCGAAGAACTCAATGCCCTTGATTTCCTTGAACTTGCCCGGTCTCTCCTGAGTGCGGTTGGTGATGCGGGACACCCCTTTGTACAGGATTTCATTGACCAGGCTCGATTTGCCCGAGCCCGAAACGCCCGTGACGAGCACGAGTTCTCCCGCCGGAATCTTTACATTGATATTCTTCAGGTTGTTCTCTTTCGCACCTTTTATCTCAAGGTATTCACCCGTGCCTTTTCTGCGCTTTGACGGAACACCTATGTGGCGTTTGCCCGAGAGGTACTGCCCCGTGACAGAATCCTTGCATTTTTTAATGTCTTCGACAGTGCCCTGGCAAACAAGCTCTCCTCCGTTCACGCCGGCGCCCGGACCTATGTCCACGATGTGATCTGCCGCGTACATGGTGTCCTCGTCGTGCTCGACTATGATGAGGGTGTTTCCCATATCCGTGAGGCTTCGAAGCGAAGCGAGGAGTTTGTCATTATCGCTCTGATGAAGGCCGATGGATGGCTCATCGAGTATGTAAAGAACGCCGACCAGGCCCGATCCTATCTGCGTTGCGAGCCTGATGCGCTGGGACTCTCCGCCGGAGAGCGTGGACGCAGATCTTGACAGCGTCAGATATCCGAGACCTACGTCTTTGAGGAATTTCAGCCTCGCTTTTATCTCCTTGACGACCATCTCGCTTATCTTCTTTTCTCTGTCGTTGAGTTTTTTATCGAGCTTTTCGAAGAAGTCCACGGCCTGCACGACCGAAAGGTCGGTCAGTTCCATGATGTTCTTTCCTCCAACAGTGACTGCGAGTACAGTGTCTTTGAGCTTTCTTCCATGGCAGACAGGACACTCATCCTCGGTCATCATGTCGCTTATCTTTTCCTTAATATATTCCGAATTTGTCTCTCCCCATCTCCTCTCGAGGCTCGGTATGACGCCCTCGAATGTATGGTTCATATGCGAAACATGTCCGGACTTTGCGGTATATGTGTATTTGATCTTGCGGCTTCCCGTGCCGTGTAGCAGCTCATCCTTGAATTTAGGCGGCAAAGCTTTGTACGGAAGGGTGATGTCCGCGTTGTGGTCTATAGCCAGGCGGTCTATCATGTGGCGGTACCAGCCCATGGCATCGAGGGATCCAAATACATTACCCATTGCGCCATCAAGCAGGCTCAGGTTTTCATCAGCGACGACCGCATCATCTGTAATTCTGAGCGTAAAGCCGAGCCCCGTGCAGTGTTCACACGCACCATAGGGCGCGTTGAACGAGAATATGCGCGGCTCCATCTCCTCCATGCTTATTCCGTGCTCCGGGCAGGAGAGCATGGTGGAAAATGTGACCTCGTGTTCCTCGCTTTCGGCTCTGACTATATCTCCGTCGCTGCCCTCTATCTTCTCAGCCCCGTCTTTGGGCGGCTGGAAAAGCACATTGCAGATGCCTTCTCCTTCCTTGATGGCCAGCTCGAGTGCCTCCGCTATACGGCTTCTGTTGTCCTCGCGCAGGACTATTCTGTCAACGACGATGTCGATGTTGTGTTTGTTGTTTTTTGCGAGCACGATGTCGCCCTCGTCGAGGCGCGACATGGCGCCGTCGACCCTGACCCTGGTGTAGCCGTCACGGCGCAGTCTGTCTATGACAGACTTGTGCTCGCCCTTCCTGCCCCTTATAACCGGCGCAAAGACGGTCAGTCTCGTACCCTCTTCATGGCTCTGAATGTTCTCTATTATGCTGTCTATGCTCTGGCTCTCTATGACCCTGCCGCAAATCGGGCAGTGCGGTATGCCGATTCTGGCATATAAAAGCCTGAGATAGTCATATATCTCCGTAACTGTTCCGACTGTCGACCTCGGATTTTTGTTCGTGGTTTTCTGGTCAATTGAAATAGCCGGTGACAGCCCTTCAATCAGCTGCACATCCGGCTTTTTCATAAGCCCCAGGAATTGCCTCGCATACGAAGAGAGAGACTCCACATATTTCTTCTGTCCCTCTGCATAGATGGTATCGAAAGCGAGCGAGGATTTGCCCGAGCCCGAAAGCCCGGTCAGCACCACCATCTTGTCCCTTGGTATCGTTACGTCTATATTCTTCAGATTGTGCTCTCTGGCACCTTTAATTACAATGTTCTTTTCCATAACGACGATAAGTATATCACATCGTTCGCGCTATGTGAACAAACATTCTTTTCTTTTCCGATCCTACCTGAAGAAGCTCCTGAGCCGCTCCATCATAGCCTTGAAATCAACCTCAATCAGGCCCTCAGATATCCCGATGTGAACCGTATCCTCGAATGTGTATTTGTCCGGTATGCTTCCCTTTTCAAAATGATAGACCATTATCTCCTCTGCATTGGTATCTATTATCCAGTACTCGCGGACGCCGCCCATCCAGTATTTATTAAGCTTCAGTATCCTGTCGTAACCTGCAGTGGAAGGCGACAGCACCTCTGCCACAAAGTCCGGTGCTCCGTATATCACGCGATGACCGTCGTCGAATTTCTGATTATCGCAAACAATAACCACATCTGGCTCCAGCATAGTCTTCTTATCTTTATTAAGCTGCACCCCAACGGGTGACGCAAATGGCATACATTTGCGTTTGCCATCCTTCCTGATAGCAATTTCTATTTCCACACATAGCTGCGTCACAAAATGCTGATGTGTAATCGAAGGCGGCGCCATATCGTAAAGTCTGCCGTCGATAAGCTCCATGCGAACTCCATCCGGCAGGGCAAACCAGTCATCGACTGTATATTCACCCTGTCTCTTTCCGGCGAATGCAACATTATTGTATCCGTAGTTTTCGAGCTCCGAGCTGTCCCTGACCGCCACAGGCTCCTCAATCGAGCTGCTCCTGATCACATCATCATAATTGATACCCGGCATATAGCCATATTCCGGAAAAAGCACTCTCTCAATTTTCTTGAGCGTCTCATACCTCGGCGTCTCCGTCGCTCCGCCGAATATCTTCTGAATGGTGCCAAGAGGCACGCCGGACAGCTCAGACACCTTCTCGTTCGAATAACCGAGTTCTTTCTTGCGTTCTTTTAGTTCAGATACTTTCATAGCCGATCCTTTCCGCACCCCGTAAATATCCAAATATACAAAAACTGCATCAAGGTTGCTGCCTTGGTGCAGTCATTGTATATTATTCAGAGCCGTAAGTCAACCGTTTTAGAGCCGTTTATCAAAACGGCTCTGTTTCGGCTCTATCTCACAGTCGCCTTGCAGGTCTTCCAGATGCCGTTCCATTCTCTCTCGATGTATAGAGCTGTCCCCGCCGCAAATGCCCTGTCCGTCAGCATCGGTGCTACCGACAGTGCGAGCATGAGTGCGAGTATGAGCGCGTCTTTTTCATCTACTTTTTGTTTATTTCAGCAGTTCTGCGATGCGCTGCTGTATGATGTCCTCGAGCGCTGCCAGCCTCCAGGTCGGGAGGTTTGACAGGTCGCTTTCCTCGAATTTGAAGTTGATCAGTTTGCGCAGCATATTTTTCTGTCTCTTGCCCATTATTCTCTTGGCCAGAGGGATGAACTGATTGTCGTATCCGTAAGGATTCGTGCGTTCGGAAAGATAATTTTTCAGTTTCTGTTCTTCGAAATCATCTTTCATCGCATAGCACAGGAGGGAAACTCCATTATCGAATACCGGAGCCGGTGCGACAATCTTTCCTGTTTTATTATCTCTCAGCACTCCAAAATTGCCGTAGTGCCTGTCTTCGTTTATTATCACGGCATCGAGCACCAGCATATCCACGAGTTGCTCATAGAACTCCTCTCCCTGTTCCTTGTAGAAATCAAGGACTGCGTTTATCCCGCCTTCCGTGACTATTCTGCCTATGGGAATGTAAGACGTATCGATGTCCGTAAATAATTTGCATTTGGATGCCAATATCCCTGACCAGTTTTCTATATCATAATGCACTGCGTTGATGCCCATCTTCTCTGCAATCTGGCAGGCATATAGCTCTGAATATGGTTCGTTACCGGTATTTGCAAATCCAAATGTGCCCCCTTTGTAGAGCCAGATGTTAT
>JAFREV010000093.1 GCA_017434685.1 Mogibacterium sp. | reverse complement strand
TCTCTGTGTCATTTGATTCTTAAGTCCGTTTCCGATCAGAGTCAGCGAATCTGAATATGCATTAACTCTGAAGAGTCTGAATATCCTGACCACTCTGAACATACGGAACACAGCAGCACCCGACGGGAAGAACGCCGGAAGATAATGAGGAATGAATGAAAGGAAATCTATGATGCCGTAGCCGGAAGTCGCATATTTTAACGCGGCTCTTCCGTCACTCATTCCGGGATATTGCTCACCGGCCGAAATGATTCTCAGCACATAGTCGATTGCAAAGAACAATACAGTAATGGTCTCTACCCACTCGAGCAGCGGTCCGTGCGCAGTTCTGACCTCCTCAAAGGTAGCGGCAAAAGCAGCCACGAGATTGATTACAAGTGCCAAAGTGCTGATGATGTCATAGAATTGGTTGAGCCTGTTGTTAACGACCCCTATAGACACCATAGCATTTATTTTCTTTTGCATTGTGCGCCATGCACTCTTGTCGTTTTCCATGCTTTCATTCTCCGAGGCCGGGGTAGCCCCGCTTTTAACTATCCCTCAACTTTAATGCTTTTTATCTTCTGGTCTTCGAGCGGTTTATCCATCATATCTCTCTTGCTGTTTACGATTTTATCTGCAGTATCCATGCCCTCGGTAACCTTTCCGAATGCAGCATAGTCGCCGTCGAGATGAGGTGATGTGGAAGTCATGATGAAGAACTGTGAACCTGCCGAGTTAGGATCCATTGCTCTTGCCATCGAGAGAACCCCTCTCTCGTGCTTGAGATCGTTCTTGAATCCGTTGGATGAGAACTCGCCCTCGATAGTGTATCCCGGGCCGCCCATTCCGTTACCGTTAGGACAACCGCCCTGGATCATGAATCCCGGAATTACTCTGTGAAAGATAAGTCCGTCATAGAACCCTTCGCCTGCCAGTTTTTCAAAATTTGCCACGGTCTTAGGTGCGATATCCTCATAAAGTTCGCCCTTCATTACTCCGCCGTCTTCCATCTCGATTACAAATTTCTTCATTTTTCTTTTTCCTTTCTCTATATGAATATATTTATGCTTCCTATAATCAGGCCTATTAGTGCGCCGAGTCTGACTATCATGTTGAGCTCGGTCTCCATTACCTGAAGTACTCCATTTTCCAGTTCCTCTACCGACATCGAGTTTATCTTATTTTCGACTATAGAGGCAACATCTATCCTCTTGAGCGCCGAATTCACGGCGTTTACTACAGACTCCCTATATGCCGTAACGAGTTTCTCCCTTACGACTTCCTCGCTGTAGCCGGCCTGCTCCAGTACGTGAAGCGGAGTCCGCTCTCCGAGGTCATGTATGCGAGATGATGTTATCTCGTGCACCATTTCTCTGCCCTTGGTATCTATGAACTCCTCCATCTTGGCTCCTACGCTCGTCATTGCCTTATCTATGAGGTTGTCGGATATCACCAGGCTGAGCACCAGGGACTCTCCGATCTGATTGTTAATCATCTCTTTTCCTTCGTGCTTCAATATGCTCTGTATGTCCATCTTTTTGATGGCTTCACTTATCTTTTCGCTGAGCAGATTCGCAAAGCTCGTTTCAAGTTCATCATACTTTTCTTCGCTTCCGATGAGTATGCTGCCGGTGTCCTTGATGTTTTCAGATAGCACACCCATAGCCCTGTCTATCAGGGGCTTTTCGACCTCTTCCGTCAGGAGGCGGCTTGAGATGTCCTCTTTGGTAAAGAGGTCGTTTTGGACTATATCTCCCGCTGCCTTTGCAAGCCTCGCTTTGCCCTTTGGAATGGCGCCCGGCGTGAATGGAACTCTGCGACCGAAAATCCTCTTCTCCTCATGTGGGAAGAAGAGCATTTTAACGGCTATAAGGTTTGTAAAATAGCCTATAACTGCACCGACCAAAGGCGGCAGTATGAATTTAGATATTATCGCCCAATCCATTATTTTGCACCGCCTTTTTCTTCCACTAGTTTTTCGTAATAACCTTCAGGGATTACGCATCGGGATCCGACTTCTCCTACGGACTGTGCTGCTATGATACTCAGGTTATCGCTTGTCCCGATGAGCCAGAGTATGTCGCCCTTCTCTATACGCATATTAGGATCCGGCATCTTTATGGCGTATCCTTCTCTCTCAATTCCGAGTATCATGACGCGATTGCTTATGTTGAGTTTGCTCTTTCTGACCGTCTTACCCACATATCGTTCAGTGCCCCTGACCTTGAATGTCGCAAGTGCGAGCGCGTGGTCAGTTTCGTCATAATCAATCGCAATAAACTCCCTGAGAGTTCTGATCGGCTTAGCTCTTTCGGTGGCGATCGTGTTCAAGAATGTCGGAAGCGCGGTCTTATCCCCGATTCCGTGTATTTTGTCGCCCTCCATAATTACGGTCTTGCCGAGTGGCATGGTGATGTTTTTTTCGTCTCTTTTAATCTTTACGACATATACATTCTCATATTTGCCCCATTTAAGATCCGCAAGTGATTTGCCTGCGTAAGGCGCACCCTTCGGTACATACCAGCTCGTGATGAAATAGTCCTCATCGAAAGCCTCCATCCAACCGGTTCCGATGGCGCGCTCGGCAATAGTCGTCTGATTAAGATTTGCCAGGAATCTCGCTTCAAGCTGCAGATAATACGTGGAGATGAAGTCGGACCTGCCTATCAGATAGAGCGCCGCCGGTATCAGCAGGAGAAGCAGCGGGTTGCGCATGTCGAAGAGTACGATAAGCGGAATAAGTGCCAGCAATATCAGAACTCCGATTTTAAGCATCATCATGGCCACAAGCGGCGGCCTGTTGGAGAGCCTGTCTACCCAGAGTTTGGTAAATGCCGCATTTCTTCTTCCGAGGAAAGGCATTGCAAATACAAGAATTACGACATATATCAAAGCAGTCGAAACAATAGCAGCGCCGGTGTCTCCGAGAGCCTCCGGAAGGTTCGGATATATCAGTTTGCAGCCGGCTATGACAGCAACCGCCATAATGCTTCCGTATATTATGAATTTGAGGAAGTAATCCTTAAGGACTACTTTCCATTCTGATGTATGCTCTTCTCTGTCCTGATCGGAAGAGGTGTAGTTCCGTATTATTTCCTTAATTCTTTCCGGCAGTATGCGCGATGCAAGAGCAATTATTGAATCCGTCTGCTTGATGAAAACAGGCGTGAACATAATCGTAAGAATAGATGCCGCAACGATCACCGGATAGAGATATTCATCCATAACTCCGAGGGTTATTCCCAGCGACGCGATGATGAATGAAAATTCTCCGATAGGTGCGAGCGATGTACCGGCTCTGATTGCCGTCTCCGCATCCTGTCCCGAAAGAAGCACTCCGATAGTTGCAAATATGAGTTTGGCCACAACCGCGACTATCGCAATAGGAACTATCGATGTCCATCTGCTCGTAATTATCGCAGGGTCCACCATCATTCCAACAGACAGGAAAAATACCGCACCGAACATGTCTTTGATGCCCGATGTCACCCTCTCTATGTCGTGTACATGCACAGTGCTTGCAAAGAACGATCCTGCAAGAAATGCTCCGAGTTCCATCGAGAATCCCAACCAATGAGCAAGCAATGCCATAAGGAAACAGAATCCTATGCTGAGCAGTGTCAACGTCTCATCGTTCATAAGGTCCATTGCTTTATTGAGAAATGTAGGCACGAGAAAAATTCCGATTATCAGCCAGATTACCAGATAGCAAGTCATAAAGAAAAGATGTGTGACGGTATCTGCCGTGCTTCCCGCTTTGCTCGCCGCCATAGTTGTAAGTATTACCATCATAAATACGGCGAAGACATCCTCCATTACGAGAGAGCCCATAACGAGTTTTGCGAACTTCTTTTCTGACAGTCCCATTTCGTCGAAGCATTTTTGGATTACTACGGTCGAACTGATAGAGAGCATAGCTCCGAGGAATACGCAGTTCATTGTGCTCATGCCAAGCAGTCTGCCGAAGGCATAGCCGATGAACATTACTCCTCCCATTTTGACCGCGGCAGATACAATGGCTGTGCTTCCGATGTCTGCGAGTTTATGGAAATCGAACTCAAGCCCTATATGAAACAGTATGATTACGACTCCGATCTCGCTCCATGTCTCTATGGATTCCTGACTCGAAATATCCAGAAAGAGAGGAAAATTCGGGCTGATTAAAAAGCCCGCAAGAATATACCCCAGAATGCTTGGTATATTGAGTTTCTTGAAGGTGATCGTTACCACTGCAGCGGTGGTAAGCATTATCGCAAGATCGACTATCAGGTGTGGTACTTCCATTTACCCTTTCCTTTTGATTCTGTTAATAACTTTTATGTCTGCATCATTTACATCATGTCCTGTGAAGGCCCCTTCTGATGCTCTTCCAGTTCGGCATAAATCTGTCCATCATCGCATAGAAATCCGCTCCGTGATTCGGTACCACGGTATGCACGAGTTCGTGAACTATGACATAATCAAGCTCCTCATCCGACCTCGAGGCCAGCATGAGGCTGAAATTCAGGTGATGCGTTTTTGTATTGCAACTGCCCCATCTCGTATGCATGTCCCTCACGGTCCAACCGTTGCTGTAAAGTCCCGTGATGTCCTCGATCTGTGGCAGCCTCTCAGCTATACGGGCTTTGAGTTCTCGCCTTGCGGCTTCCTTCTCCGCCTTTGTCTTTGGCGCAGGATGAGCCTCCGCCCTCTCAACTATACGCTTAATGTTTTTATCAAGCCAGTTCCTTTTGCTTCTGACGAAGCTTTTTATCATAAAATCCGATGTGCCGTACGGAGCGCTGATGACGACTCTGCCGTCAGGCTCCTTGATGCGCATGTTCATTCTCTTGATGCGCTTTTTGGTCACGGCAACTTCAAGCCCGTCAATGATCATAGTCTTACTCATACTCTGCTTGCACCCGGCTCTACATCTTTATGAAGTGAATCTCGTTTCCGTGCTCTTTCAGAAGCTTTACAACGTCGCGTGTATTTACAAACACAGTCGCTGTGTTGTCGCACGGATGAATTCCCATTATCTTGTTCTCGTAATCCTTGTCCAGAAATACGATGATGTCTTTTTCCTCATTCGCAAGTATTCCGAACGGAGTCACGGCTCCCCTGATAAGTCCCATCTTGGCCATCAGGTCGTCCTCCGATGCGAATGTCAGCGGACGGGTGTCGTGTTCTTTTCTGAACTCCTTTAGATTAACTTTTTTATCCTCAAGACAAGTGATCAAATAGTATTTGCGCTTCTTGTCATCCCTGATGAACAGGTTCTTTGCAATCTGATCCGGATGCGGCAAATCGCAGTCGAGCATCTCGTCAATCGTAAACACCGCCTGATGCTCCACCATTTCATACTTAATCCTCTTATTCTCTAAAATCTTAATAATATCTTCCTTAGTCAGTACCATAGTTGCTCCTTTAGAATGCGTCGGTTACTAAAACTTTGCCTTCTTCCTGCACGATTATGTTCATGCCGTCTTTTACATACTCGAGGAACTCATCTCCGAGCGAGTCAACAACAGGCATCTTTACGTCTTCAAGCCAGACATCCGCGAGCACGGCTCCGGCTCCTGCCAATGAATCTATAGGGTTTGAAAACAGCATGCACGCAGGCTGTCTCCCCATCGAGCACGCACAGTAAAGCACGAGTCCGCCGGTAGTCGAGCCTATGGTCTGCGGCAGGCACAGGGCCTTACCGGCCATTTGCTTTCCGTAGAGATCCGGATTGTTCTGATCTCCGCATGTCGCTTTCTTATCTCCGAACTGGAGAGCCTTTTGGAAGGAGGCAAGGGTGTTAAGTCCATTGTGAGAAACGAGTGCTTCTGCAGAAACCCTGCCCGGCACTACAACTCTTCCCTGAAAAGTCTTCATCTTATTTGCCTCCTTTCCTGTTTTGCGTAATCTGCTCAAGTATTTCATCATCCGTGTAATATCTGGCGGATGTGTATGTTCTGAGCTTGTTGCTTGATGTAATAACAGGCATCTTTTCACTCAGAGGATTGTTCATATACATCAAAGGGCAAATGTATGAAGTTATGACGCCCGTGGCTTTAAGCCGGTCTGCGTATTCGGTCTTCCCGAATGCTTCAAGAACATCAGGTGCAGCCGTAAACACGGTCGGTACTGATACCTTTGATGCACCGCTTTTCTTAAGACCTTCATCAACTTTGTCGGTCCAGTCTTTGAGCTGCTGCAGACTCATGTGCGGACAGCCCATGAAACAGAGTTTCGGCACAGCATCCTGTTTCTTCCAGATCACCGGATATTCCATGTATACTCTCTCGAGTTCCGCATCGTCTATGACATAAGTTTTTGCATCCTTCTTGATAAGCTTCTTGCCGTCTTTGACCGCCTCAGGTGTGAGTCCGTCTATGTGATAGAGTCCGACTGCTCCGTTGGATGCGGTCGCAGCACCGAAGTCCTTGAGGTAGGTGCAGGCTGCATCATTAAGTTCATTGCCGAGCCACTTTTCCAGGCCTACGACATAAGGCACATCTTCCATGACCTTCATGCCTATAGCAGAACCGAGAAGCTGAGCCTCCGGCATTTTTTCACACTTTATTTCAACTATCCAATCGGCTTTTCTGCCTTCGTCAGTAAGGAGTCCGAACTTTGGCACATATCCTATCACCGAACCCATCAGATCGATGATGCCGGAGTTTCTGTTGCATCTTGCACCGAGTACCGAGTTGGCATACACGACTGCAGATGATTCTGACCAGCTTAAAACTTCTCCAAAGCCCGGTTTGTTTCCGACCTCATCCATGTAGCATGTGCAGGTAAAGGCGTTGTCCGAGAGCAGTCCGAGTTCCTCAAGCTGTTTTTCGTAATCCTTCTGCCTGCTGTACATAAATTTCTTGAATACCAAATCCTGCAGGAGATTGCTCGGAACCTTAGGATCGAGTGGCTTCGGATCCACCGTGAACTTCTGTCCCGACGGCGCACCCGCCTCAAGCAGTTTATCCATCAGTTCGTATACAGGTCCGAGAGCCTTGAGCCCGAACGACGTTACAAGGTGATTGTATTTGCTGCTGATAGGCACCATCTCCGTAGCACCGAAAAGCTCTCCGTATCTGACAAGAGACTCCATGACCTTGGCGAGTGTCTCTCCTTTGGAGCCTTCGAGAATCGCTCTTTGTTCATCTGTCAGTTTTACTTTATATTCCACTGCCCTCATCTCCTCTCTGTATTGTTATTACTCTTCAAGCATCAGCTTGATGATTTCTTCGTCCGTTTCCTTCATGCCGAATCTGGCGAGTCTGCCGACGGTCTCAATTGTTTTCTCAACACCATCTTTGACGATTCCGTCACCGCCGAAGAACTGGTTGCCTCTGTTGTACATGGCAAGCCCCATAAGTCCTGCGTCAACCGCCGATGCGATCTTGGCAGCACAGCTCGCCTTTGCTCCGTCGCACACTATGCCCGAGTCGACGGCAATCGCGTTGATTACCGTGTGAGCTACTGCATCTTCCTTGCCGCCCTGCAGATACGCGATGCCTGCTCCTGCTCCGCATCCTGCGCTTACGGCTCCGCAATATGCCGACAGCCTTCCTATTCCCGTCTTGATGTGTATGGTCACGAGATTGGATACGCATAGTGCGCGAAGCATTTCATCATCTGTCTTATTTCTGCCCCTGCCATAAACAACTACAGGCACGCTCGCCGTGATGCCTTGGTTGCCGCTTCCGGAGTTTATAACTACGGGAAGCTCGCATCCGTTCATCCTGGCATCAGACCCTGCAGCTGCGTACGCTCTCATAACGAAGTTCAGGCTGTACTCGTGGCCGAGCATTATCGTGCTACCGATATTGGCACCGTAGTCTCCCGCGAGGCCTTCCTCCGAAATGGCCATATTGTATTTCACCTGTCTCTCAAGTACCTCTCTGACATCATCGAGATCCACGGAGTCTGCAAAATCCACGATGCTTTCTATGGTCAAGTCGCTTCTGTCTGTCAGGCCCGCTTCAGGAGAAGCCTCTACGATCTCTTTTTCAAAGAGCACTTCATTTCCGTGTTTAACGCTGACTACGTTTGTGTGATAGTCGACTATTCTCACGTAAGATGTGTCATCGCCGGCATATGCGGTGATGGCTATATCAAATATGTGACCCGTGCTCGCGTGCTTGACCTTGATTTCTGTCTTGTCAAGATACTCGGAAATCTCCTTTATCTGGTCTTCGGATACATTGGAGATAACCTCAAGCTCCGCATTCGGATCTCCTGCAACTGCCCCTGCTGCTGCGGCGGCGGATATACCTCTGAGACCTCCCGTGTGCGGCACCACCACGCTTTTAACATTCTTGATGATGTTGCCGCTGACTTCAGCAAGTATACGCTCAGGGACTTTTCCGAGAGCCTCTCTTGCCTTGGCCGCAGCATAAGCAATGGAAATCGGTTCAGTGCATCCCATGGCAGGCACGAGTTCTTCCTTTAGAATCTGTACGTATTTGGCATATCTCGAATCTTTTTTATCCATCTTTATCCATCCACCCCTTTTCTGTACCCATGCGTCTTTGCCGCATCAATCTTTTCTTCTTAATGACGACGCCATATTAAAGCGTCATATTAATCTAAAGAAAAAAATCTATCGGAAAAGTTCAGCCTTTAGAGAATCATTTTTTTGTCAGCGTTCCGAACAGGTTGCGTCCGATTGCGGAACCGATATTTCCGCCTATCGTCCTGCCTTTCTTTCCGAGCACTGCCTCACCTACTGTCTTACCTATCTCACGGCCTATTGAACTTCCCGTGGATCTGACCACCTGACGTGTGCCGGATTTTCCGAGAAGGCCCTCTGCAAGACCTCCGATGCCTCCGCTTTCCTCTGTCTCTACAGTCTTCCTTGATTTAGCTTTGCCCGCTGTTGTTGCAGGCTCACCGAGGTCCACATTAACTTCAACTGTGTCGGTCTGTTCGGCTTCGAGCACAATCTGGCGTGTTGTCTCACCCTCCGGTATCCCGGATACATTCGTAAATCCGCCCGGTGCAGGCTCACCCGCAGTGGCTGCCGCCTGAGCTTTACCCGTAATCACCTCATATGCGGATACATTGTCCACCATCTCGAGGTATTTGCTGTTCAGAGGCGACTGCTCAATCGCAGAACTTCTTTCCTCGTCCGTAAGCGCTCCCATTCTGCTCTGCGGAGGAAGGATCGCCACATACTCGGCGACGCTCGGCGCACCCTTCTCATCGAGAGTGGATACGACGGCTTCTCCTGTTCCGAGATTCTGAAGCTGCTCCTCCGTATTAAACGCAGGGTTTTCTCTGAATGCATCTGCCGCTGCTTTAAGCGCTCTCTGCTCTGCAGGAGTGTATGCATGAAGTCCGTGCTCTATTTTGTTTCCGAGCTGTGACATAACTGCTCCCGGTATGTCTCCGGGACTCTGAGTTACGAAGAAAATAGAAACGCCTTTTGAACGGATGAGTTTTACTACTTGCTCGATTTTCTCCAGCAGACTCTTCGATGCGTTCTTAAAGAGAAGATGTGCTTCATCAAAGAAGAATACGATCTTAGGTTTCTCCGGGTCACCCACCTCAGGCAGAAGATCGAAGAGTTCTGACAGGAGGTAGAGCATAAATGCCGAATATAGCCTCGGTTTATTAATCAATGTCTCCGCATCGAGAATGTTGATGATTCCGCGTCCGTCTGCTGCCGTAAGGAAGAAGTCCCTGATATCTATAGCAGGCTCTCCGAAGAACTTGTCAGCACCTTCAGCTTCGAGCGATACTATGGCTCTAATGATAGTCGATGCAGACTGCTGAGGTATCAGGCCGTAATCCATTTTGAAATCATCCGAATGGTCAGCCGCATACTGAATCATGGCTTTCATATCCTTGGTATCGATGAGGACAAGACCGAGATCGTCGGCAATCTTGAAGATAACCTGCATGAGTTCTGTCTGTGTGTCGTTCAGATCGAGCACCTGGCTGAAGAGCTGCGGTCCCATCTCGGATACCGTAGTGCGAAGAGGCGTGCCTTTCTCGGCATAAATGTCAAAGATTGAGACAGGATAGCCCTGATAATTAAAGCTGTCCCTAATCTCGAATCTGTCGAGCCTTTTCTGCATACCCTCGTTGTCTTCTCCGGCAACCGCAATGCCCGCCATATCTCCTTTGACATCGGACATAAAGACAGGCACCCCTATCTCCGAGAAGCTCTCAGCGAGAACTTTAAGTGTTACCGATTTACCCGTGCCAGTGGCACCGCAGATGAAGCCGTGTCTGTTGGCCTTATCCGGTCTCATGCAGATCCTATCGGTAAGTGTCTCTCCGTCAGTTTTTCTTGCAAAATAGATTAATCCGTTGTCGATCATTGTCAAAGCCTCCGATTCTTATCTTTATTGTCAGTTTTGCAGCATTCCGAGCACGAAAAATACTATCGAAGCAAACAGCAGGTTCGCCCCGAGCACTCCGAAGAGCATGCTCACGAACGGCTTGATGGTCTTCTTGTGATACTCCGTGCCTAATAGTCCGTTTTCCTTTGAATAGTGAAAATAACGGAATGTGAATGCCAGCATTGCTATGGCCATTATCAGAAATATCCAGGCCGCCTTCAGCATCATTGCCTTTTCCATTATATTGGTCTCCCCTTTCCGTTTTTCCTTCCTTTCTATTTTACATTCAATTCATTTCAAAAGCGATTAGTTTTCGTACTTTTATTGTGATTGATGATGTAATATTATTGTTACAAAGGAGAAATATGTAATGAATGTAAATGACAAAATCTGCGGTTTTACCGTAACACGAATCAGAGATATAACTGAGATAGAAGGCCGTTTGGTCGAGATGACTCATGAAAAGACAGGTGCACGCCTTGTCTGGACAGACAACAAAGCTGAGAACAAGCTCTTCTCGGTAGGATTTAAGACTCTCCCGGAAGACAGCACCGGCGTGTTTCACATACTCGAGCATTCCGTGCTATGCGGTTCAGAGAAGTTCCCGGTCAAAGAACCATTCGTAGAGCTTCTTAAGACCTCGATGAACACCTTCCTCAACGCGATGACTTACCAGGATAAAACTCTCTATCCGGTATCCAGCCGCGTCAAGCAAGACTATCTGAACCTCATGGAAGTTTACCTGGACGCTGTGTTCAAACCGAACATACTCGTCAATCCGGACATCTTCTACCAGGAGGGCTGGCATATAGATACGACCGAAGACGAGCCTGCTTTCAAAGGTGTTGTATTCAACGAAATGAAGGGGGCAATGTCCGATGTGGATCAGCTCGCGGAGCGCACCATGCTTAAGATGCTCTTCCCTAACAATTGCTACGGCTACAACTCGGGCGGGGATCCTGATGCCATAGTCGATCTGACTTACGAACAGTTCATAGATACATACAACAGGTATTACCATCCGACCAATTCTTATTTCTATCTGGACGGAGATATCCCTGTACACGAGACTCTCACATTGATCAACTCTTATCTCGAGGGATATGAAAGGCTGCACGTGGTGCCGCGCATTGTCACCCAGCATCCTACCGTAGAAAAAAGGACCATCAAGTTTGCAGCTGCAAATGAAGACGACAAAGGTGTGGTTGTTTGCAGCCGCATCATAGGCACTTGGGAAGATAAAGATATGATGTTTGCGATGAGCGTCGTGCTCGAGCAGCTCACCGACAGCAACGAGTCGCCTGTAAAAAGAGCCGTACTATCCTCAGGACTTGCCGAGGATATGGAGATCTACATTTCCGACGGTATCAGCCAGCCGTATATCATGATGATTTTCCGCGGTGTCGAGAATCCGGGCAGGGATTCCTCAAAGCTGCTTGAAATTGTTTGCGACACGGTTAATAAAGCCGTGGAAGACGGAATCTCTCACAGGGATTTCGAGGCTTCCATCAACCGTATGGACTTCAGGTTCAGGCAGTTACCTGAACCGCAGGCACTTTACAGAGCCAATGCAGCATTTGCCTCATGGCTCTACGGCGGTGACCCTGCACTACAGCTTGAGACCAACAAGACCATCGCTAACTTGAGACAGATGGTTGAGACCGGCGAATTTGAGAGGATTGCCGCTGAGGTTCTCGGAGATAAGAGAAAGTTCTCAATACTCTGCATGAATCCGGACACAGAGTACGGTAAATCCGAGGCGGAGGCTGAGGCCAAGTTCGTCAAAGCCACTGTTCACGCCATGAACGACGATGAAAAAGCGGCTCTCGAAAAAATGAATGAGGATCTTCTCGCATGGCAGCAGACTCCGGATTCCGATGAGGATGTGGCTAAAATCCCTATGCTGGAGCTCTCCGACATAGATCCTATGCCTGAACTTATAGCAACAGAGATAAAGGAAGCATCCGGAAAGGAAGTCATCTTCCACCCGGTGCACTCGAACGGGATCGTATATATCAATGCATATTATCCGATCACTCAACTGAGCCTGGAGGAACTTCCTGCGGCTGCATTGATGATCGAATTGTTCAAGGATCTTCCTACGGAGAACTACGATGTGCTCGCTCTGCAAAATGAGATAAGAATGCACGTGGGTGCAATATCCTTTGACATGGTCATCATGTCCAAGGACGGCGATACAACGAATTGCACGCCTTGCATCAAGGCGGCTGCTTCGGTACTCGAGGATAAACTCTCGTATGCCGAAGAGCTAATTATGGAAATCCTTACACGCACAAAATGGGATGACAAGGCTTTAATCAGAGAGCTTATAACGCAAATCGATGAAGATACAAAGAGAAGCGCAATGGCATCAGGCCACAGGCTCGCTATGTATACAGCTCGCGCACAGTGGTCATCCAAGGACGCTGTGGCTGAGGCCGTAAATGCATACACTTTCCTGCAGTACATGCACAAAATGTGCGAAGCATCCGATGAGGATCTCGAGGCCTTTGCCGAGTTTGCCCAAAGGACTATCAAAGAAAGTGTCACAAAGCAAAATGCAAAGCTCAGCGTTACCTCGAGCAACTATGCGGACATTTCAGGCCTTGTTGAAAAGCTGCCTGACGGCATAGCCCAGGCGGAGAAGGTTTCTTACACAACTAAACTGCCTAACAGACTCGGGATCGCAATTCCGTCAGCCGTTTCGTACTCAGCCATCACATACGACATGTCTGATGCGAAGGTTCCGATGAGCGGACATATGGCTGTTTCCTGCACCATCAATTCGCTCTCGCATCTTTGGAACGAGATCAGAGTTCAGGGTGGTGCATACGGCGCAGGTATGACCGGTAGCAGGACGGGTTCTCTTTGCTGCTATACCTACAGAGATCCAAACCCTGCACGCTCACTCGATGTGTATAAGACCGTTCCGGATTTCCTGAACGACACTGCATCTGCCGAAGACTTCAATCCTGCAGGATACATCATATCTTCGGTATCCTCCACGGAGCCTTTGCTCTCACCGGGTGCCAAAGGCCGTGCCGGCGACGATTTCTATTTCTCGGATTTCACTGAATATGACAGAGTCAAATTCAGAAGGGAGATGCTGGAAACCACAGCCGATGATATCAAAGCACAGTGCGAAGTTCTCAGAGAGATGTTCTCACGCGGCAGTGTATGCGTGGTCGGACCTAAAGAAACACTCGAGGGTATTGAAAACCTCGAACTCGTAGAGCTGTAGCACGACCATCCGAGAATTAATGAGTCACAAAAAACTGACCTCCTTGAGCCGGACATACAGTCTGACTGTCGGGGTCAGTTTATTATTGTCTTCAAATACCGCTGATTACTCCGGCACTCCTAATTCTACAGTCCTTCTGCCAGGTATATTTGAGTGTAACTTCCGTCATCATTGCAGATTACCATCTGTTCCATCTCGTCGTGATCCGGGTCAAACAAAGGCTCGTCCGCCTTGTATTTAACGCAGGTGCCGCAGCTGCTGGACAGACTGCGAGGCACCGGCATGGTCCTGGCCTCAAGGCCTTTGGACTTACACAGGCGCTCGTATCTTATCGATCCGAAATGCATGAAGAATGTCGCAATATATGTGTTCACTCAGAATCTCCTTTTATCCTGAAATATCTTACCATAGCGAAACTCTCCGGTCTACCGATGCAGTCCGGAGAGTGTCGCCAACATTTTTAGGGGTTTTATATAGTTTGCTTTGATATTTTCAGCAGAAATTCTCCGCCTTTATCTACGGCTTCTACGCTGTATCCCTGACTCTCGGCATAGCGAGTTACATTCTCGCGAGGTGCTCCGGCATCAACCATTACTTCATAATAGTTCTCGCCGCTCTTCATTGCTTTCTGAGTCATTATTACGGGAATAGGACACGAAAGTCCTCTTGCATCTACCATATCAATTCCTCCGTTTAACTATGCAGCGTCAGTTGCTGTATCAGTTGCTTTTTCCTTTACATAAGTATTAAC